>DASUUV010000029.1:0-26976 GCA_036373895.1 Nitrososphaera sp.
TTACAGTGTGCAGAACTGTGTCTTGATTGACCACTGTGACATCAGTGCCTGCACTTACTGTAAGCTCATCTGGGTCATAATCAGGGTTGCCTTGTATTGAAGAGCCTTCAAGGATGTTTATTGTGGGTCCTCCAGCAGCAGTACCAGTACCACCACCACCACCAGCACCTGTTTGGTTAGCCGCTGCTCCTCCTGTTTGGTTAGCCGCTGCTCCTCCTGTTTGGTTAGCCGCTGCTCCTCCTTCCCCTTGTTGTTGGGCAGCATTCCTCAAGGATGGCGGAACCTGAAGTATTTCGGGGCTCAACTCTGGCAGAGGTGGTAATCCATACTGTTCATGTAGCCATGCCTGCTGTCTTTCCATAACTTGTGTTGAATAACCTGGACCTTGGTATCCAATAGTTGCCCAGAGTATGATTATTGCAGCTAATGAAACGCCCATTACGAGTATACCCCATGCAACACCGCGCATATGTGGTGAGTAACCTTTGCTTTCTTCGTCACGAGAATCCGGGTAAGACATCTTTCTCCATTATCTTACCTATACCATTATATATAGAATGAAAAAGCGACAGAGACATAAGGATGCAAAAAGCCGAAGGGTGAACTAGAAAAGAAGTATAAAGGAGAATTTGTGTATGGTGGTTGTTATTTCTATCGCTCACAAACCTTTCCGTCCCTTAAACGATATCTCGAACAAGATGGGTGGACTAGCAGTTAAGAAGAAGCAGAACTGTCCATGTGATAAATAGTCCTTTGTCTTATTGATGCATGCGATGGTAATAAATATCGGCAGTAGGCCAAATCTCAGTGAAGGACATTGAAGCGCGCTATTCTAGTTGTGATTATTTGTGCCAGTGCTCTTTTGGGTTCAATCGGCAGTCTGGAGTATTATGCTCCTTCTCAATACAATCTAGGGCATGAAATACCCCCGGCTACAACGATTGCCCAAGGAGGAGAGTTGGTAGATAGTTCATCTAATGTTACAACAAGTGCTGTTCAGATAACAAGGAATAACAGCTTAACTTTGACAGATTTGTTTGAAGAGACCCAGCAATCAGTAGTTCAGGTCAGCGGTACAGTAAGCGATGACAACTCTTTTTTCGGAGTTAGCCTAGGATCAGGATTCGTTTACGATAATAGCGGCCATATTATCACCAACTATCATGTTGTTGTAGGAAGTGATCCTAATGACATAAGCATAACGTTTATCGATGGAACAGTTTATAGAGCGAGGGTAGTAGGTACAGACCAGTATAGCGATCTTGCCGTACTGCGTGTGCAGGATGATATTCCTGCAGACAAGCTAATACCTTTGCCACTTGCAAACTCTTCTGGATTGCTAGTGGGTCAAGAGGTTGTGGCAATTGGTAATCCGTTTGGGCTATCTGGCTCCATGACAGAAGGAATCGTCAGCGGTCTCAACAGACTAATTCCTGTTTATCAAGATCCATTTTCTGATGTTGCAGCACCTACCTTTTCTATTCCAGATGTGATTCAGACCGATGCAGCGATCAACCCGGGCAATTCAGGCGGCCCACTTTTGAATATGCAAGGTGAAGTGGTTGGCATCAATTCTGCTATCTTTTCTACGACTGGCGGTTTTGCAGGAGTAGGATTTGCAGTTCCTTCAAACACAATAACCGAGATAGCCCCTGTGTTGATAGAAAGAGGCACCTTTCAGCATCCTTGGTTGGGAGTCTCTGGAATAGACATGACACCAGAAATAGCAGAGGCAATAGGTCTTGGGGAGCCGAGAGGATTTTTAGTTATAGAAGCCGCGCCAGGCGGTCCTGCTGACAGCGCAGGGGTTCAAGGAGGCGATACTCCGGTGCAACTTGACGGAAGGGAGATTCCACTAGGAGGAGATGTTGTTTTGGCAATAAATGACAGGGATGTAAGAAAAATAGACGATGTGCTCGGATACCTGCAGCAAGCGACACAAGTTGGAGAAACAGTAACACTTACTGTATGGAGAGGCGGAGAGATAATTGAAATTGACGTAACACTTGGAGCAAGACCAAGCTTGCAAGAATCACCGTAAAATAGTCTAATAATAACGGTTCATGCCATATGCATGAAAAAAGAAAGATAGAGGTATTTTCTGATCTCAGCATGCTTGGCTTTAATTGAATCTGGTTAAACTTGAATCAGATCATATGCTGTATGAATCTGTAGGCGTTAATGTAGCTGAACCGGTGACGTATTGTATATCTGGATCCTCATCCAACATTTTGCCCAACTCCTCCATTGACATTCTAATTGCTTTGAATTTTAGAGTTTTTTCCTCTTCAACTTTAGACATTCGTTGATATTTTTGATAGATCCACTCTTTCTTTTGATTAATATCTAAGTCTGCTGGATATACTACTCGAAACACCACGCTACCTTCCCAATCAGGATACCTCGTTTGATAATATAAGATATCAAGAAGAAGGCTCTGATCTACTTTGGGCATGAGCATCTGAGCCTCCTTAAGGAAGTTCTGATAATCCTGTTTTATCCTAACAGCAGCAGAAAGGGTGGAAGGAGTTACTCCCGACTTTGCTGTGTCTGCAAGACGACTGTCGTGACTCATACTTTTCTTTGAAGCCATATGTCTTTTAACAGTTGCACCAAATTGTTTCCTATATATTATAGGGCCTCTCTACCATGATTCCTAATCCTAGTGCTATTCTTGTTGTTTGATTCATGCAAACTTGTAATGATGCTCCACAAAGTCGCCGTCTTCTTTCAAACGAACAACGCCCATCTCATCAAAATCTACAATGGACGACTTGGGGATGAGATATTTGTTTGGCGTTATTGGACCGAATGTGGCAATGATTCTTTCCGCTTGAATTGACTCGACAACTCCAATGTCTTTACCATCTCTGGTGAAGACTGGTTTGTTTACGATTTTCTGCCAATCATCAATTTTTTTTTCAATTGGAGACGTCATATATCCAAAATTTTATGCACCGTATACGATTTAATTGTTCCAAGGTTTCATTCGAAGCGAACCTACACCACAACTCTTTCATCTATTTCTCTGGGATCATGTTCAGAAAGATCAAGTATTTAGAATACAGAATACATCCATTTCAAATTAGATCCTGACGCAATTTTGATGCACAATATTCTTGAATATTACAGATTGCTGTTCTAGCACATATTGATAGATATATCAAAAAGGTTAATGATTGAATTAGGGCATACTGATGACAGCGGGCAACAGCAGAACATACTAAACCCTGGCACATTCAGGAGGGAAGCGAAGAATAAAACAATCAGGAGGCTCTAAAATTCATCGATTTTTTGATGATGAATTTAAAAACCTTAAGAATGAATCTGTAGTCAAATTGCTGTTTGAAAAACGAAATATAACAATACATAGGACTGATCCGTCAGTACGTGGTGAAATCCAGGCTACCATAACAGAAAAAATATAAATCTCAGAGAGTGTTAGTTATATTGTACGCGATAAGGACGGAAATATTAAAGGACAATCAAATACAAAAGAGAATAAAGAGGAGCACGTTAAACCTTCAGAAGGTACTATCAAAACTAAATGGTCTTTTGAAGATTATCCTCAGAGAGAAGTACCAGATATTTCCCACAGCCCGTTGGAAAAGATGAAAGATTTTGTTAAAAAATTCACGAAAAGTTCCCTGTCGAACCTACAGCGGAATAAGAACATTCTAAACTATATGCAGGAAACGCGGAACAAGTCTTGACATATATGAGCATTTATGGTCCTAAAATGTGCCTTTCTTAGATGATTGCTATCAGCAAAAGCCACTTATACACTGTTCCTTAGACGGCAGACAGTCCTAATACAATATAGATACTGGTGAAAATAATAATTGTAACAATCACCCTCTGAGAAGAGGATCAAAAGATATACATCGGAAGGAAAGTCAATTCAAGAATAGGGAGCAACAATCAAGCTTCCTCTTTTAACTGCTCACGAGAACTTATTTTTCTATAGCAGTTTATGCAAAGCATTGCATTATTGTAGCGATAGATTTTCTTACTTAGATTGAATAATGAGAGTTTTGAAAGTTCCACAGAGCAATTATCACAACTCTTCTTCATAGGCAATACATACTCTTCAAGTTATTTAAAAGAGATGGATATTTGATCCGGTATTGGCGCAATATAACATAAGATGTACACATATCTTACTAGTACACTGGATGTCATGTCTAAATATTATTACGTTTACAGAGCAGTAGGAAATGATTTTAGAAAAGATAGAGCCATCTTTGCTGACTGGGTACTATTTTGGTAAGTAAAGCACAATTGTTTTTTCCATAAATATATTCAGGCAAGGGACATGTACATACACAACAGGCTACAACAACTACTCAGCAATAGCAAGGCAGTGTTGGCAATTTAGTTGGAGAACTTTTAAGGCGACAATAGAAAAAGAAGAAAGGCAGTTACCGATCTCTTGGCTTGTAACGCCACAGCCCCATAACAACATCATCTTCCTTTAGGACTTCTTATTGCAAATGTTAAAACAATAGTGGCTAAGTATAACCATAAACTTTGAGCCTCCCAACTGCCTAACCACTTTCGCTCCGAAGAGTTGCAATTTTTCAGAAGCAAGTTCACTTCTTCTATGAACAGCTGATGTTAGCTATAACTGGTTTTACCACAAATTCATATATAGTATAGTCAAGAATGTGGTTCTGATATAACTGAACAAGCACTCAACAACTACAAAATATCTTGATACTTCTGCTGAGACTTTCACATTGAATACGCTTGTTGATAAATGCTTTGTCCGTGCTGCCTTTATGCTGGTAATATCCTACCTATATCTGTAATTCTATGTATGTTTTGCATAACTACCAAAGAGAATTGCTTAAGGGTAAACCTCGAAGGAGCAGGCCATATCAAGAGGTATTTAGTACGCTTGTGTCAAAGCTTATGATTACATTATCTCTAGCGATTTATACTTTGCAATAAATTCTACAAAATAGTTTTAATAAATTCATCAGTTTAAAAACTAGTCTTATAATAGAATAAATCTTCATTAACTTTATCTATTTACTATTAATATTTTGTTGGCAGTACACTTCCAATGACTAGCGGTTCAACAGGAGAAAAAATCAAGGAAAAAGTAAAAGAAACAATTGGGGCTGGAGAAGGCGGCGGACAAGAAATCAAGGAAAAAGTAAAAGAAACAATTGGAATGGGTAGTGGAAGAGGGGGCGAAGCGAGGAAGGGAGAGCTTGGACCTGGAGCGGCTTCTAAAGTTGAAGAAGAGGTTGCAAAGACAAGTTCAGACAGCCCAACAAAAAGGGTGGAAGGTTCTGGTAAGGCTTTAGGGAAAGAAGAAGAAGAAGGCACTGAGTAAGGATATACGATCTGAAAAATAGAAGAGAATAGTACATCGAGCTTTAGCAATAGTCAGTATTATATTGAGCCAGTAGGGCATTGAATCGACTTATTTTGAGCTTCTTTACACCTATGAAGAAGGGCGCCAAATGAACTCTCCTCTATTTTGAGGAGCGATCATCAATTGGTATTGCAACATTAAATCCAGAAATCTGAACATACCGTTAGATAAAAGAAAGAATATCAATAACGATTATTAGTTCCAGTACACCAAACCGCTCCTATACATGCTCAAAGTAGCTGTCATTGGAGCCACGGGCGCAGTGGGCCAAGAATTCATTATTGCTCTAAACAAACACAAGTGGTTTGAACTGACGCAGGTGGCTGCATCTGAAAGGTCGGCTGGAAAAAAATATGTTGACGCAATCCGTGATCCAAATTCTGGCATTTTGCGCTGGCACAATAGGGAAGAAGTGCCCGAGTATATCAAGGACATGGTTGTCAGCAAAGTGGATGACATCAAGCCAGAGAATTTTGACCTTATATTTACTGCACTTGAATCAGATGACGCAAAAATAGTAGAGCCTAAGTTCGCTAAGACTACGCCAGTCATCAGTACTGCTGCTGCATTCCGCTATGAAGCTGATGTACCAATATTGATACCAGGCATTAACGATAATCATGCTGAACTGCTGAACATCCAGAGAAAGAACCGCAGTTGGAAGGGGTTTATTGCGCCACTACCAAACTGCACTACAACTGGCATGGCAATAACACTAAAGCCGATACTTGATAAGTTTGGCATCGACAGAGTGTTCATGACCTCTATGCAAGCCCTTTCTGGTGCAGGAAGGTCGCCGGGCGTCATCGCACTTGACATCATGGACAATGTCATACCTTATATTCCAAAGGAGGAGGAAAAGGTACAGGTTGAGACAAAGAAGATCCTCGGCCATATGAACAACGCCTCGATTGCTTCTGCCCCACTCAAGGTTAGCTGTACTTGCACAAGAGTTCCAGTGCTTGATGGTCACACAGAGTCGGTATTTGTGGAAACTAAGCAGACAGCGGAGGCACAAGATGTAAAGAAAGAAATGGAGAAATTCTCAAAGAATGTGACTATAACGGGTTTGCCAAGCGCGCCAAAGGACTATATCATCGTGCACGATGATCCGACAAGGCCACAGCCAAGAATTGATAGAGAAATAAATGATGGCATGACCACAGTTGTCGGAAGAATCCGCAAGGACACTGCATTCGATAACGGCATCAAGTATATGCTCCTGTCTCACAACGAAAAGATGGGATCGGCAAAAGGCGCTATCCTTCTTGCTGAATTGCTGAAGGATCGTAACATCCTCTAATTCCCAACGACAATCACTACAAATAATGTGAAATGCGAATCTGGATACTAACCCTAGATTAGACATTCAGATTGATTGCTAAAAATAACGAAGACAAGAATAATGATGTGACTAGGGCTCCTACGCTTATTATCACGACAGCAGGATGGCTGGGATGACACCGACCACATTAATAATCCTCTATTTGTACCAAAATTGAAGTTACAATAGCCTGCGCCAATTACAAAAAACAAACATTCTGATTACTTTTGCAGCAGAAAGATCCACAAAAAATTTTTTCAGGGGAAGTCTAGCATAGTAAAATTAAACAGGTGCAAAGTTACTAGATGAATCAGAAATGTCTACGCAGATGATAGCAGACGTGGTGATGGCAGCAGTATCATTCGGCATGACAACGACACCCTACTACTTTTTAAGAGCCTACTACAATGCAGCAGGTTCCAAAGATCTCTTCGCCAGCTATTAATGACATGACAGCTACAAGATGAGCCATATATCCCTACAATATGCATGGTTTCTATTAGCCACAGAAACGATTGGGTATAGGATGAGTGCGAAGTATGGTACATTCTTGTTCAGCAAAGGTCATATCCACACGATCGGCAATTACCGACACTATAATCGCTTATTTTGTCACATTGGGGACAGTGTCTTTCTTTTTGTTCATTAATACCATTATTTGTAACAGGTGCCATCAGCCCAGCAGGGTTTTCATCAAATAAACAACTTAATCAGCTATAGTTGTGAATGATACCAATTGGTTATAATTAGTTAACAGGGAAAATGAGAAGCGCAATAATATAGGTGTTTTTTATTACTCCGCCCACTTGTCATGGCACGGCTGGTCGTTCCTTTTTTGTTGAAATTGATATTATTGAAGCTCTTCATCACATATGGGTAAAGTTACCAAGAAATTGTAGCATAATCGAATCACGTGAAGAAACATAAATCTGGAACTAAAAAAGTCTCTTGTATGCTATGTCGGTAGAAATTTCAGGCATTTTCTTTTTGTCTTTTGCAGTTTGGTATACGAGATAATATTTGCGATGTTGTCCCAATCAGACCTCTGCTATAAATTGGGCAAATATTCAGGTTAGCCACTTAGTTCAAGGAAGAGAATAATCAAGAAAGCAAGAGCAAAGAAGGTAAAGGATCCGGAAACAAGCGTTTGGGAGTTTGTTATTGCTTATATATATAGTAGTAGCAGTTTGGTACAATTATTTATCAAAAAGCATCTATTCTCTTTATTATTTATCACAACGAACTGGTCTAATCCTTTAGAGGAAGTCCTGTTAAGGACCAAATTGACATACATGAAGTTTTTGCTGGTGATGTATTTCTCGAACAATTCAATTTTGGGACAATGCACAATCAGAATTGATGAAAGTTAAAAGCAGAGCAATATTCAAGCTGCTCAATAAATTACTTGCTGTCAAGTCTTAAAAAAGAAACCTCTATCGACGCGATATCATCGGATATGCCTCATATTATGGTTATTCTTCATTATGATAAACTTTATCAACAAAACCCTATACTAAGAAATGTGGAGAGCGGCAGCGAAAATCAAGAAAATTATGGTGATCGTAATGTTCTTTCAGAAATGAGTGCCCATGAGCTAGAGCAATTCATTTCACATGAGACCGTAGGATTACTGATCTTTGGAGCTTGTGAGAATCATGGAGACCATATGCCATTTGGGTCAGATTTCATCATGCCATTTGAACTTGCCAAAAGAGTTGCTGCTCGCTATGGTAAAAAAATAGTCATTTTTCCTCCAATTCCATATGGGGTGAGTTCCCACCATAAAGACTTTTTTATGACAGTTAGTTTTGAGCCAGACACAATGATGAATGTGATACGTGATATTTTGCAGAGCCTAGTGAATAATAATATAAGACGTATTCTAATAATAAATGGCCATGATGGTAATATCGCACCTATCGAACTAGCTTCTAGAATAATTAAGGAAAGAAATCCCAGAGTTGTAATATCTTGTCTGGAATCATGGTGGACTCTAGTTGGATCAATAGATAAGGAACTGTTTGATGTCTGGGATGGTCTAGGACATGGGGGAGAGGCAGAAACATCTGCAATGCTTGCTGTCAGGCCGGACCTTGTAAATATGGCCGTAGCACCCAAAGATGTTATACCAAAACTGCCAGATAATGTCAGAATATATTGGAAGTTCAACGAATTGACCGACACTGGAGCTACGGGTGCTCCAAGAAAGGCAACTAGGACGAAAGGAGACAAGATAATAAGTATTCTTGAAAATGTTCTACTTACATTTATACTTGATATGGAAAAGAATCAATGGAAATACGGTATTGGCGGCAGCGGCAGCAATACATAGCAAAGATAGTCTATTATAAGATGATGATGGCGATGGCATGGTTGCAGTAGAATATCTAGTCTAGCATTATCTTTCATTCAAAGGATGAAGATGGAATATGCAGCAATAGACATTTTTCATTAAAGCGAAGAATATGGTCATGCATCTTGTAGGATGAACTTACCTCAAGTAATAGCAAAACCTATAATATTGAATTTTTACGCTGAAATGTTTTTATTATGAGGCCTGCAGCTGCAAAGCGAATGTCTAGTACATCCGTTGCATCGGTTCCCAATATAGGTGACAAGGCTCCAGATTTTGAACTTCCAGATGTAGACCAAAAATGGCGCAAGTTGAGCGAATTTAGAGACAAGAAAACAATCGTTGCATTCTTCCCAGCGGCAGAATCACCGCATTGCACAGCAGAAATGTGTGCCATTCGTGATCAGCTTGACGAGCTTAGAGACTATGGAGCAAACGTAGTAGCTATTTCTGTTGACAGTCCTCATGCAAACAAGGCATTCACTCAGAATCATCATCTTAACTTTCCAGTGTTGAGTGACTACAAACGAGATACTATCAAAAGATATGGCATTGTAATGAGTAAACTTGGCACTATGGAAGGTTACAATGCAGCAAAAAGATCAATCTTTACCCTTGACGAAGACGGCAAGGTAATCTATAGATGGATTTCAGATAACCCGACCATAGAGCCAAAGTATAGCGAGATCAAAGAAGTGCTCAAGAAGGCCAAGAAGTAGTACTACTAATGGTAGCGATTATTCAATGACTGCCAGTATCTCATTTCTTGCAACACTGGTGCCCTGCTTTACCTTTATTTCTTTCAAGTTGCCATCCTTGTGAGCCTTCACTGCCACCTGCATCTTCATTGACTCGAGCACAACGATAACGTCACCTTTCTTAATCTCGGTTCCAGGCTTTGCTGTTATGTTAACCACCCTGCCGGGGATCTGGCTTGTAAGGTTGCGGTCGCCACCTCCGACTCCTCCCATTGCCGACGCCTTCTCAAGCACTTCTGTCATCTTGCTATGCTTTTTCACCACCAATGGTTGGCCATCGATGATTATCTTCACTTCTGCAGTGCCCAACTGCAAGATCTTGGCATAGTGAAAACTATTATCAAGCAAAAATTCAAACTCGTTAGTCCCAGATTTCAATAACCGCAATATATGCTGCTTGCCTCCTATCTTGACTAGCACAGAATTGTTGTCAGTGGTGCGCAGGACTTCGCCCTCTAACATCTCAGCAAGGTCGCCAACTTTGAACTGCATTTTATGCTCTCATCATTTTCCACTTTGACTTGGTCACAGAGCTCTGCTGACTAGCCTCAGTCTTCCTGACAAACTCTGACTGCAATAGCACTGCTGCGACTGCCGCCTTCGCGCTTTTCTTGGCCGCTTCCTTTGCATTCTCGTTCATCTTGTCAAGTATCTTGAAGCGTTCAAGATAGTCGGTTGAGAGCTCGCCGTTGATAAAGTTTGGCTCGTCCATTATAGTCTTGTAAAGCTGAATTGTAGTATTGATTCCCTCAATCATGAACTCATCAAGGGCGTTTTTCATCCTAATTCTTGCCTCGTCAAAGTTTCTACCCCATGCCAAAAGCTTGGCTACAAGAGAGTCATAGTAACCAGATACATTGCAGCCAGGGTAAAGATACGTGTCAACTCTTATGCCGGGTCCGTAGGGAATATTGCAGTTTGGCACAATGCCGGTTGAAGGTGCAAATTCGTAGAATGGGTCTTCGGCATTAATCCTGCATTCAATTGCGCAGCCATTCATCTTCAGATCTTGCTGCTTGAATGTGATCTCTTCGCCCTGTGCTACTCCTATCTGCAGCTTTACAAGGTCTAGCCCCGTCACCAGCTCAGTTACTGGATGTTCGACTTGCAAGCGCGAATTGATCTCGATAAAGTAAAAGTTTCCCTGAGGGTCTCGCAAGAATTCTGCAGTTCCGGCGTTCAAATAGTCTACAGCATCAACTGCTCTTACTGCAATCTCACCAATACGTTCTCTTGTCTTTTGATCCACTACAGGTGAAGGCGACATTTCAATTAGCTTTTGATGACGCCTCTGAATAGAACATTCTCGTTCAAACAGATGCCGGCTGTTTCCATGCGAATCGCGTATAAGCTGAAATTCGATGTGCCGTATACGCTCAAGGTATTTTTCTACAAACAGTGCTGCCTTGCCAAAAGCTGCGCGCGACTCTGCTGACGCCATTTCGAACTCTTGTCTCAACTGCTTTTCATCGTTGGCAAGTCTAATGCCTCTGCCTCCACCTCCAAAGGCTGACTTGAGCAAAACAGGGTAGCCTGCTTCGTCAGCAATATCAGCCGCCTCTTCCATATCTTCTACAATGCCATCGCTTCCCGGCACTGTTGGAACTTTGGCCTTTTTCATGACAGCTTTGCATTTCATCTTGTCTCCAGTAAGTTCCATGGCTTTGCTGGTTGGCCCGATAAAGATGATACCATTTTTTTCGCACATCTCAGAAAAATTCTCATTCTCTGAGAGAAAGCCGTAGCCGGGGTGAATGGCATCTGCTCCCGCCGCCTTAGCAGTCTCGACTATCTTGGTCATGTTAAGGTAGCTCTGAGCCGGCGCTGCCGGACCGATATGGTAGACTTCATCAGCCCTCTTTACATGCACTGCGCGGACATCCTCGTCAGAGTAAATAGCTATTGATTTTATCCCAAGATCTTTGCAGGCTCGTATAACCCTGAGGGCTATTTCGCCCCTATTTGCGATCAGTATGCTGGTTATTTTTTTCGACATTTGCTATCACAAGTTGATGTTGCCATGTTTCTTCCAAGGCCTTGACTCTTTCTTATTGGCAAGAGCGTTGAGTGCCTGTATTATCATGGGTCTTGTTTCCATCGGATCTATAACCACGTCAATAACACCTTTTTCTGCAGCTATATACGGGTTTGCGAATTTATCACGAAACTCTTTAGCAAGCTTTTTCTTTGTATCAACTGTATTTGGAGCAGTCTTTAGCTCCTTCCTATGTATGATGGTGACTGCGGCTTCTGGACCAAGGACTGCGATCTCGGCGCTAGGCCACGCGTAGTTAATGTCAGCGCGCAGGTTCTTGCTTCCCATGGCAATATATGCGCCGCCATAAGCCTTGCCTATGATGCACGTAACTTTGGGCACAGTGGCTTCACAGTATGCAAACAGCAGCTTGCTGCCGTGTCTGATGATGCCGTTGTGCTCTTGATCTGCTCCGGGAAGGTAGCCGGGAGTGTCAACAAGTGTGACTATTGAGATGTTGAATGCGTCACAGAACCTGATGAACCTGGCAGCCTTGTTTGACGAATTGATGTCAAGTGCGCCTGCCAGGTACATTGGCTGGTTTGCAATTATGCCTATCGACCTGCCACCCATCCTTGCAAACCCTACTAGGATATTCTCGGCGAATAGCTCATGCACTTCAAAAAAGTCGCCGTTGTCGACTATTGACTTGATTATTTCCTTCATGTCATACTGCTGGTAGGGGTTCTCTGGAAGGATATTAATCAGCTTGGGATCGATTCTGTTCGGATCGTCGTTTGTATCAACTAGCGCCGGCTCTTCGGCGTTGTTATGTGGTATGAAAGACAATAGCTTCTTTATCTTGTCAAAGCAATCGTATTCGTTGTTGGCGATAAGGTGGGCGACGCCGGATTTTGTAGCGTGTGTACGCGCTCCTCCCAACTCTTCAAAGGATACTTCTTGGCTGAGCACTTCCTTGACCACTTCAGGACCGGTGACAAACATCTGGCCGACGTTTTCTACCATTACAACAAAATCAGTCATTGCCGGTGAATATACTGCGCCACCAGCAGATGGACCGATGCTCGCTGTGATTTGTGGTATCACGCCTGAGGCCATGGTGTTATGGAAGAAAATTTCGCCATACCCATCAAGGCTCATGACACCTTCCTGAATGCGTGCGCCACCAGAGTCGATTATGCCGATTATGGGGCAGCCGACCTTCATGGCATGATCCATCGCCTTGGATATTTTCTTGCTTGTCATTTCTCCAAGTGAGCCACCAAGAACAGTGAAATCAAAAGAAAATATGAACACCTGCCGGCCGTTTATGGTTCCAAAGCCAGTGACAGCCCCATCGCCGTAGAATTTTGGCAGCGTCTGGTCGTCGCTTCTATGTGTGATGTACTTATCCAGCTCTACAAATGATCCTTCGTCGAGCAATAGAGCGAGTCTTTCCCGAGCAGTGAGCTTCCCTTTAGAATGCTGAGCCTCAATCCTCTCTTGACCACCGCCGCTCTCAGCAGACTTTTTCATTGAAGCCAGCCGCTTGATTTTCTCTTCATGCATAGAGATGTAATGTAAGCGAATAAGTCGTCATATAAATTCATTACAGAGAGGAGCTATTCTCTGAGGCTAGCTCGCCCCCCCTGAGCCCTGCGAAAGACGTTCATGCCAAGATTGTAATTTTCAAAGAGCGACTGCAGTGTTTCAACTTCTGTAGAAAGCATTGCAATTTCGCCTATGTTTTGCTCAGGGTTCTTCGCAAGCTCTTCAAGCCTCTCCTTTTTTTTCGCTAAGAGCTTGCCTACATTCTGCTCATATTCGCTTGACACATGACCTGCTGCCTGCGATTCAAATTTTAACTTTTGCTACTCTTTGAACCTTTTCAAGGAATGCATGCTGGTAGTTCTGGTAGGCATTCTTGTTTTCTAGACATCTATTGCAGATAGACGTCTGCGATGTTGCCTGTATGCCATAGTCGTCGGCCTCAAACCCGGAGTTGTTGCCTGAAACAGGCATGCCGCAGATAAAGCAATCAACCTCTACTGCTGCCATCGTCGCCTGCCGCCTGTTCGTATCCCGGCCTCTTTTTTTTTCACTTGTTGCTGGCGGAGGTGCCTTGCATTCGCTATGCTTGATCACCTTGCTACTCTTTGACCAAAGGGCATATTGGCCTGCAGATATTTCCTTGCCGCATGCAGAGCACGTGCCCTTGTATTTTACCAAAAGCCTTATCCAATCGTTCATTTTCTTCTTTTCACCTTCTCGATCTCTTTTGCTATCGACTCGCCAACTGACTCGTCCTGAAAGTTATCTAGTGCAAACTCGACTGGATCTATTTTTTCATCGATCATAACCCTGATAAAATATGGCAGGACAAATAATCCGGCAGAGCTTCTTGACATATGAAGAGCCAGAGCAAGTTCATCCAAGATCTCCCTTGTCGACTGCGAGCGGGCAAATATCGGTCCCATCACAGACCACGGCATTGAATACTGGCGGTATTTGATATCCTTCTGGCGGGATTTTTCGTACAACCCTGTTGCGATCAGGCTGTTTACGTATTTCAGAAGGTGCCACTGCCTTGATGCGTTAGCCCTTCCAATGATCATATCTGCTCTTGAAAGTACATTCAGCAATAAAGCAAGATCGTGCTGTTCCATGTGTGAGGAAACTATGCTTGAGAATAAGGCAGTTAGCATATCTTTCCGCCTTTCCTCCGGTGAGATCAATCGATATCTTGGGTCAGGATATGACGCATCCGCCCTTATTATGAACTGCATCGCCTGGTTCAGGCTGTCGGCATTAAAGTAACCATTGATTGCATCAGTAATGTCCACATCTACGATGTCTTTATTTGAAACAGTAGAATAGCCGGCGGCACGTGACTGTGCGCTGTTGAGCAACGATCGGATATCACCTCTACTATTGTCTATGATCGATGTTTTGTCATCTGATCCAAGTTTTACTCCTTCGCTCTGCAGCACATGATCTAGAAGCAGTAGCAATAGCCGCGGGGGCACTGGATTAAACTCTACTATTTTGCAAGCCTTGGCAAGCTTCATTATCTTAAGTGACTTTTTGTTTGCAGCCATTATCACCGGCACGGTTGGCTCTTTTATTAGATTGGTAAGAGTGTCAAGACCTCCCGTGTCCTCCCTGCCCGAAATGCCATCTACCTCATCTAAGAACAGCATTATCTTTTTCCCAATCAGGTTGGCTGTATTTTGAAAAACTGGTGTTATTCTTGCCTGCAGGGCTTCCTTGTTGCGTATGTCGCTTGCATTCATTTCTACCACATCATAATCAAGTTGCCTTGCAAGTGTGTGTACTAGGGTAGTCTTGCCAGTGCCCGGTGGGCCCACCAATAGAAGCGGCCTGCTGCCACTCACCCAGCCTGCTAACCACTTTATTGCAACAAGGCGGGCGTCCTCGTTACCCACCATTTCTTGCACTGTCTTTGGCCTGTGTTTTTCAGACCACATCATCATTATCATCTTCTTGTAACAGCTTCTTCTATCTTTTTGTAGAATTCACCAAAGGGCGCACGGCGTACAAGCTCGTTATACCAGTACTGATTGTAGTGACTGATAGTCAAGAAAAGAAATTCCAAAAAAGGCTTTATCTCAAAGTTCTCAGGCAGCATGTCAAGCGCAATTTTTGCTTCATCCAGATAGAGATCACTCTTTGCCATTGTAAGTTCAAAGCCGCGCTGGACATTACCCATGTTGACAGTAAAGTAGAGTGGCCACGACGGAATCTTGACTTCGTTGTTCCTTATGGAGTCTTCGATCTCATTACCACAGCCGACACACTCGCCAGCCTTGGCCATGCCAAGATGGAAAATATCAGAAAGTGGGCGACGATTAAGCGCCATGTTCCTGCCAGCAGTCCCCATCACTGCCCGGTATTTCTTATAGCATTCAGTCATGTTTTCATCATTAATTGATGCCGGTTCCATCTTTAGCTTAAAATCTATGTGCTGGCCGATTCTAGCATTGTGAAAGCCCTCTTCAAAAGCCTTCAGAACTACATCGCCTCCTTGTGCAATATTGGTGCGCGCTATTGCAAGTATGTATGGGTTCATGAATTTGTAATCGTCAAGATACTCCAGATCTTCGTCCTTGTCAACTATCCTGTCCATAGGCTCTGAAAGATCAATTGCGATTATGTGGCCATCGATAACAGCTTTCCTCTTTTCTTCAGAAACATTGTCGCCAAAATATTTAGATGCGCCGTCGTAAAGCGCGTTGAAAACCGGAAACGTCATCTTGACAAAATTAGAATCTAATATGCGCCTGACTCTGTCTGCAAGAATGTCAGGGTTTGATAATCTCATTTTGATGTCTGGCACACTACTGTGTGGGAGGACAAGCTCTTGTGAATTGACCTCTTCGGCAAATTTGCGTATTGTACCGGAGGGATTACTGTCGGCAGTTACTGCTTTATGCAAGGACAAGGTGAACCGCTGCACGAAGCTAGGAAATTCCTGCTCTGTCTTTTCCTTGTAGTGATTGAACTGCTTGTAGCCCTTACTTTGCAGCATTCTCTCCTTGATTATGTCCTTGCCAGCATGTGTCCTCAGCAGAGCCTCCTTTGAAAAAATCAATTCATCCTTGCCACTCATTTCTCTGGCTTCTGCCACCTATTGTTATTTAATCATTCATAATCTAATGTCCGAGCTTAGGAAACTTTATCCCTTACTTCTTGGTGTCTTACACTCAGCCTAATCTGTTTGAATCAAGTTGCAGCAATCATCAATTCTATTGTTCGCGAAAAAAGCAGATCTCGGTTAAACTATATTTCATAGTCCTGATTAACTGGGACAGATTGAACAATCAGTAGCCATATTAGGAATAAAGGACCTAATGTGATTTTGACCCTCAATTCCTTCGTTCTGCGTATTGCTTGCTAGCTCAATGTGCTGCTGATGATGTCCTTAAGTTCAGAATGAGGGTAGGTGGGCGTGTCTATTATTCTTCTTCCTTTTTCTCATGCTTGTCGCTTTCCTCCTCGTCCTCGTCTTCCTCTTCTTCCTCTTCTTCCTCTTCTTCCTCTTGTTCCGCTTCTGCTTCCACTATAACAAAACCAAGTTCCTTTGCCTTGTTTACAAGTTCTGACATCTTTTGGACTACTGAAGCTCCATCTTCTTCATCTATTGTTAACTCCAATTCAACTTCAAACACCATATTGTAATATCACTAATTCAAAAAGAGCATTTGCTTAAATGTATTACTACTACGTGCTCTGTTGTTGACACACTGCATGTGAGAACCTATAACTCCAGAATGATAGATAAGAGAGTACGGCTGCTGCTGTCAAGCTACTGCATATGGTTGTATTCAATAATAGTATTGTATTAGTATCGACTGGAGGCATAGTCCATAATTAGTTGAGTCATAGGATGATAACAATATTGCCCCAAGGATGACAGTCCATGTTTGTCCAATTTAATTATCCTGGAGTTAGCAGCAATATTATGCCATATAGACAAAATGTGCAGTTACAAAAATAATACAGTCTATTCTGCTGAGCATAAATCCATCATCAAGCTTGGTCTATAAACAGTAAAAATATTACTTTTCGCAATACTAGCAAAAACACTTAATTCACAAAAAATTCTGTAAAAAGAAGAAGAAAAAAGCTCTGCCTACCTTGAAGCCATTGCGATTCTTTCTTGCTCGTTCTTTTTCTTGATCGCGTGGCTTGCCATGTCGTTATTGGCAGCCAGAATGATTTCCTTGACAAGTGCCTCTTCTATGGTCTGCAGGCTTGAATACGTCGATTCCCTTACACCTTCTGCAATAAAGCGAAGTGCAAGGTCGACTCTGCGCAGCGGAGCTACATCAACCGATACATGGTAGACTACACCACCATATACGATGCGAGTTGTGTCCTCGTTTGGTGAAGAGTTCTCGATTGCTCTTACCAGTAGATCTACAGGGTTTTTGCCAGTTTCAAGGTATATGATTTCAAATGCTGTTTTGATTACGTTGAGCATCTTTGCCTTCTTGCCACCCATTCTGCCGGTGTTCTTTGCATACCTTTTGCCAAAGTGCATCATCTTGTTTGCCATACGCTCGACAATATTGACCTCTGCTTTCTTCAAGCGCTGGTGCTCGTGTCTACCAAACGTGACTGGGATGACGGCCGGCTTTAGATTAATGACAGATTTGAGGCCGGGATCATTTATTTCGATATTGCTCATGTCCCACCTGCGGAACAGTTGAATGTTTACCTGCTCCTTTCCACTCATCTTCTCGGCTTCTCCTTTCTTCCATGGACAAGTTCATTTAATGAGACACCGTTGACTTTGAACACCTGCCACCTGACGCCCGGAATATCGCCCATTGCTCCTCCCATCGCGCCTCCGATACCCCCAATAATTACCTCGTCGTGTTCGTCGACAAAGTTAAGAGCGCCGTCCCTTGGTAAGAAGGCAGTAACGGACTTGCCATTCTTTATCAGCTGAACTCTGACGCACTTGCGTACAGCAGAGTTGGGCTGCTTTGACTCAATCCCAACCTTTTCCAATACTATTCCTCTTGCCTGTGGCGCACCTTCTAGAGGATTTGCCTTCTTGTCAAGCATGAGCATTCTTCTCTTATAATGTTTTTCTGACCACCGAGCACGACTCTTTTTTGCCTTAAGAACCCTGCCTGCGAACAGACCTAGTGGAGATTTACCCATTCATATTCACCCTATTGCTACTATTCCCCTGCTCAGGGCCAACTATTAACACATGGGATATTTGGAAGTATCGCTTCGCAAGAAGCCTTGCCTTCTCTGCATTTCTACCTTCTCTTCCTACTACAGCTCCTTTTTTCCCAGGATCAACTGTCACAACTGCCTGCTTTGTCCCATCACCTCTTTCGGATATCCGAACATCATTTATCATATTGGCATTGAGCATATTGCGGATGAACTCTGCAGGATCATCAGAAAATTCAACAAGTTCTATCTTTTTTGCAACCATGTTTTGCAGCTGTTTGATCGTAGAACCGCCTTTGCCAATGGCAAGCCCCATCTGGCCTTTATTTACAACAAAAATAACACGGTCCATTTTGTCGTCGACAATGCAGTCTCTTGCTGTTGCGCTTGTGATGCTCTGGAAGAGGGACATTAGGCGCAACTCATCAGAAGTAAGCTTAATCTCAGTCATTTTCACAGCGTCCCTATACGGAAGTGTAATACAAAAGATGATAGAGACGGCAGCAACAACAAATCATTCTCACAACTCAATTTATATCTCACAGGCGCCTTTTGTATTACTTGTCCTTTTTTTCTGATACTATGGCGCTTATTTCGTCTGCTGTCCCGCTCTTGATTGCTATGGTAGTGATCCTGTAAGGCTTATTACAGAGCTTGCCCAGCTGCACGGAAGTACCGGAATACTCATAGATTGTGACATTGGTAGACTTGGCCTGATCTTCTAGCTTTTTTCTGTATTCAGGGGCGACGGACTTGCTGACGATTATCAGTTTGGAGCCTTTGACTGACTGCAATACTTCCTTGCCGCCACTCTTGTACTTGCCGGCGGTTATCGCATTCTTAATCACTTTTTCCAGTGTTCTCATTGTCCTTCACCTTCATGTACAGGTCTACCATTCCAGTGCCGACAGGTACAGTAGCACCTACTATAACGTTTTCTGTCACTCCTCTCAATGTTTCAACCTGCCCTTCAAGCGATGCTTTGGCTATTGTTGGCACTGTGATTTCAAATGCAGCCCTTGCAAGAACTGATGTCTTAGTTCCTGCAATGCCATGCCTGCCTATCTGTTGCAGGTGCCCCTTTGATGTCATAAGGTCAGCCACAAGCATGATGTGTCGTGTATCTACCTCCAGCCCCTGCTCTTCAAGCGTATTTGTGATCTCTTTGACAAGAGCGGTTCTTGCAGCTTCAATGCCAAGCATCTGCCAGATCTCGTAAACATTGTTAGTTGTAGTTCTGGTAGTATCTACACCATCTACTGCCATCACCTTTGCAAGGTTAGAGCCAGCGGTCTGTATGACCCACTCTTCATCCTGCTTGACTATTGTTACACGCTCAATGTCTGATACACCCTTTACACGCATGTTGAGTAACTTGCTCTTGAGTGTGAGCAGCGTCTGCGCGTCAGGCTCATCTGGAACCGTTAGTTTGATGAATAGCTTGTTTTCATTTGGCTTGATGCCGTACTTCTTCTTAGAGGTCTCAAGTACTTCTTGCACATCGGCAAAAGTACATCCTCGTTCTGCCAGCTTTGCTTCAGATAGATGGAATGTCAATATGCCACTATAGTCAGTCTCTGTCCTGTTAACAAGATCGCCTATCTGAGTGAACAGTATCTCCCTTGCTACTTCAAGGGCCTTTTCCCTCGACACTCTATGGTTCTCGTCAAGGTAAATATCCATCGTAGGCGTTACCGGCTTCTTTCTTGCATCTACAAGCTCGATCAGCCTTGGAAGGCCAAGCGTCACGTTTCTCTCTTTAACGCCGGCAAAGTGGAATGTCCTGAGCGTCATCTGGGTTCCGGGCTCACCTATAGACTGTGCTGTCACTACACCGACTGCCTCTCCGGGCTCTGCAAGCGCCCTATCAATAAGATCAAGCACCTTCTTCATTACTTTTTCAACACCATCTTTGCTGAGTCTATTCTCAAGGAGCGCTTTTTCCAGATTAGTCTTCATTCTCGGGTTGAGGCTTCCGGCATATTTTGAAATTATATCCTTGGTGACATCCTCAATAGCCTTGCGTCCTTCATCAACAATTGATTCAGATTCAATGAGCCTTGGGATGTTGACAGCCTCGCCATGGTCGCTCTTAGCAGGGTCAATGCCATCCTCGCCATACATATACTGCACAATGTTACCATGGGGGTCGCGTACAGTACGATCATATTCAATCTTTAGGTGCTCAAGTGCATTGATCAATCTCCTCTGCATGTAGCCAGACTGCTGGGTTCTCACTGCAGTATCTACAAGGCCTTCCCTTCCGCCCATTGCGTGGAAGAAGAACTCAAGTGGAGACAGACCATCGCGATAGTTTGACTTGACAAAGCCCTTTGAATCAGGGTTGGTTTCATTTGGCTTAAAATGTGAAAGCGCTCTGTTGTGATAGCCCTTCTGGATTCTCTTGCCTCTGATCGATTGCTGTCCTAATGCTGCAGTCATTTGGCCGATGTTGAGTGTCGATCCTCTTGCACCCGTAGATGCCATGATTACGCCGGAGTTCTCATTAGGGAATGCCCTGTCGGCTGTCCTGCCGGCGCGATCACGGGCGCGGGACAGTTCATTTACAACATACAACTCTAGCGCTTCTTCTCCAGACAGACCCCTTGTTAGTGGGAGCGTGCCTTCATTGTACTGTTGTATCAACTCATAGACCTTTTCGTAAGTCCTTTGGATGATGTCGCTGATGCCCTGTCGGCTCTCTGGCGGCAGCCACAGGTCAGAGTACCCATAGCTAAATCCTCTATGGGTGATGTATGTCTTAAGCATGGTAAGTACTGAGTCAAGGAACTTTCTTGCCGCGTCTGTGCCATAGTCCTTGGCGATCCTGTGAAGTACGCTGTCCGGCTCTTCGGCACCAATCGATGCCTTGTCTATGACGCCGCTTATAAGCTCACCGTTCTTTATGACTACATCCTTGCCTTCTCCCTTTGCGGCCTTGTTCCACTTTGAGGTAATTATAAAGTTAAAGTCCTTTGGCAGGAAGAGTGAGAACAGCTGCCTGCCTGAGTACCTCTTTTGGCTGTCCTCTGTGGTTATCAGTGGCTCAGGTAGTGGTCCATGGTAGCCACCTAGCATAGCCAAATTTGCGAATTCATCTCTTGTCAGAGTCGAGCTGTCGCTGGTAAGGATGAATGCACCGGTAATAAAGTCTCTGATGCCGCCGATGATAGGGCCGCCATACCTAGGTGAGATCAATTGATCTTGCACCTTCATAAGAAGCGTTGCTTCAGCCCTTGCTTCTTCGCTCTGAGGCACATGAAGGTTCATTTCATCTCCGTCAAAGTCAGCGTTGTATGGCGGACAGACTGCAGGATGCAGCCTGAATGTGCGGTAGGGCAGCACCTTGACACTATGGGCCATAATCGACATTCTGTGGAGTGAAGGCTGCCTATTGAAAATGACAATGTCGCTGTCTGCCAGATGGCGCTCTACAATGTAGCCAAAGGCAAGTGAATCAGCTATTGCTTTCCTATCGGTAACATAATCTAGTCTAATCTTGACTCCATCCGGCCTAATGATATAGTTTGCTCCGGGATATGTATTAGGGCCGTTCATCACCAACTCTTTGAGCCGCTCCAAGTTCCATTGCGAAACTGTTTCTGGTATAGTGAGCTTCTTTGCAACATCTACCGGTACACCTACATCAGATATTGCAAGGTTAGGGTCAGGCGAAATCACAGTTCTGCTGGAAAAGTCGACACGCTTGCCTGAAAGTGAGCCTCTGAATCTTCCTTCCTTGCCCTTTAACCTCTGAGTAAGAGTCTTAAGTGGCCGGCCAGACCTGTGATGGGCCTGTGGAATGCCAGAAACTTCATTGTCAAAGTATGTCGTAACATGGTACTGCAGTAGGTCGACTAAGTCCTGCACGATAAGCGGAGGAGTTCCTGCTTCTTTGCTTTCCTTGAGGCGCTGGTTGACCCTGATGATATCGACAAGCTTGTGAGTTAGGTCATCTTCTGACCTAATGCCTGTCTCCAGAATAATAGAGGGTCTGACAGTCACCGGTGGTACAGGCAGCACTTGCAGCACAAACCACTCTGGTCTTGCCGTCTTGGGATCATAGCCAAGCAGCGTCAGGTCGTCGTTAGGTATATGGCTCAGCCTTTCGCGGATAGTGATTGGAAGCAGCCTGTTTTCGCCAGCATCAGTACGCTCAACAAATATAGTCGGTTTTGTGAATATCAAGTCATATTGCTCTTTGCCGCAGTGCGGGCATGTCTTGACCTTCTTGGCCCGCTCAATAATATCGTCTTTGATGTTTTCAAGTGTAATTACCGCATATGCCGCCTTTGTGTCGCGGATAGACTTGTAGTGGGCGAGCTCTTCTGCATCAAGCTTGATCCTGTTGCATGATCGGCATGTTATCAAGAGCAGCTTATGAATATCATCTACAAAAGCTATGTGTAGCACCGGCTCTGCTAGCTCGATGTGTCCAAAATGCCCGGGGCATTTCGCAGAAGTGTTTCCACAAGTGGCACATTTTTGGCCAGGCTCTAGCGTGCCCAACCTATTGTCCATCAAGCCGCCTTGCACAGGCATTCCGTCTTCGTCATATGTTTCAGGCGCAGTGATCTCAGCTACTGAGAACTTACGCACTTCAGTTGGTGACCATACACTAAACTTTATTCCACCTAGAGTTTTTGCAGATTCTTCCATCATTCTATCTCTACACCTTCTCCTTTACAAGTAGCCTCGGCGCGACATTGAGACTCATCATTTCCTGCAACAGCAGCTTGAATGCATACGCAATCACTACAGATGATATCTTGGCTTTTTCCCCGCACACACGACAGATGTATCTGCGCTGTTTGACATCATAATACGCCAATAAGCCACAACGCTCACAGACATTTACTTCAGCTTTGTCCGATTCTTCTAGCAGCCTGTCCTTGAGCATCATGGATGCGCCATATGCTATAAGACAGTCCCGCTCCATTTCTCCAAATCTCAATCCGCCGCCCCGCGCCCTGCCCTCAGTTGGCTGCTTTGTCAACATCTGAACCTGACCTCTGGCGCGGCTATGGATCTTGTCGGCAACCATGTGATGCAATTTTTGGTAATAAACGACGCCGATGTAGACGTCTGTTGGAAATCTTCGTCCAGTCCTGCCGTCGTACATCACTTCCTTACCTGTATACTTGAAGCCGTAATGCTCCATTGCACTCTTAATGTCGTCTAGCTTTTCTCCAAGAAAAGCCGAGCCATCAGCTATTTTGCCGCGTAGTGAAGCGGCTTTGCCGCCAAGCGATTCCATGAACTGGCCGACCGTCATCCTTGAGGGAAACGCATGCGGGTTAATCATGATGTCTGGCACAATGCCATCCTCAGTATATGGGAGGTCTTCTTGGTTGACCAGCATGCCGACAACTCCTTTCTGGCCATGCCGTGAGGCGAACTTATCCCCAATCTCGGGGATGCGCATGTCGCGAACTCTAATTTTGTACATCTTGCCGCCTTCAACTGACTGAGTTACAATGACTGTATCGACCACACCGTTCTCTGACGGCCTGACGCCAACTGAAGTGTCTCGCCTGTATGGACCCTTCACCTCAAACTCCTTGTATTCTTCCATAAACCTTGGCGGCGATGTTCTACCGATTAAGATGTCCCCTCCATTCACGACTGCCTCATGCATTATCGCGCCGTCCTGCTCAAGCAGACGGTAGGCTTTCTCGCCTCTATAGCCCCGAATGTTGGCATCCGGCGGAGGTACTTCAAAATTATCTTTCATCCCGCCAGGATATTGCTTTGCTTCTGCCTCATAAATCCTATAAAAGAATGTCCTGCCAAGCCCTCTATCTACTGATGCTTTGTTGAATACCACGGCGTCTTCTATGTTGTAGCCTTCAAACGGCAGCACAGCTACGACACAATTCTGTCCCGTAGGACGGTCTTCAAGACCAAGTAAATTAATCGCCTTTGTGCTCACTACGGGCGTTTGCGGGTAGAGCATAAAGTGCTGCCTGACGTACGTGCTTGCATTCATCAATGGCGTAGAAAAGCCAAGACTTTGCTTTGCCATCGCACTTTCATAGGTGTTCCTTGGTGACTGATTGTGCTCTGGATATGGAATGATCGAAGCTCCCACACCCAAGATGGCAGATGGGAATATCTCTAGATGAGTGTGAAGGGGTTCTATTTTCTTTGGATCAATTGCGACATAGCAGTTCTCCTCCTCATTTGCGTCTACCAGCTCGATCATACCCATATAGATGAGATCATTCCAAGAAAGGAACTTTTTCGATATCTTTTCAATTACCTCGTGTGTTACAAGTGGCCTGCCGTCCCTAATGACTACAAGGGACCTCAGTACCCTGCCAGCGTTGCAGCTAATGTAAAGGCGCTTTGTGGCATTAGGATTTTGAAAACTGTAAAGATAGATGCCGACATGGGGATGGATCTTGCCTGATCTCCTCATAGACCTAAGCGTGTCAGCAAGGTGTTCTCCTTTCTCGATGTAGCCGATAAGCCGGCCGTCGACAAACACCCTTGTGCCCGACTTCCTTAGAGCCTGGTCGACATCATCTACGCTCTGTATTCCCAGCTCATACAGCTTTTCTGTAATTTCGGCGCTCTGGATGTTGACCGAAATTATAGCTGACAGCGCAAGATTCTTGACAAGGCCGCAGTTGGAGCCCTCAGGAGTTTCTGCAGGGCATATTCTGCCAAAATGCGTTGCATGCAGGTCTCTTGCCTCAAAATTAGGTTGGCTCCTACTAAGAGGTGACTGGATCCTTCGCAAATGCGAAATAGTCGACATATAGTTTGTCCTATCAAGCAGCTGTGTGACGCCTACCCTGCCCCTACCCCAGTTGCCTGTTGCAATTGCATTGTTCAGCTTGTCTGATACAATGCCAGGCCTGACAGCTGCAGCGACAGCGTTGATGCCGCGTTTTTGGCCCGAGCGCTCCAGCTGATACTTCATATCACGTATCAAATTGCGAAATGCAGTCCGGAACAGGTCGGCAAGCATCTGGCCAGCAAACTTGATCACCTTGTTGCCATAATGGTCTTTATCATCAGTACCTATCCAGCCAAGCTTGAGCTCAATAAGCTTGCAGGCTGCCTCACCCAAGAACAGGGCCTTTTCGTGCCTGTTGTCAGGGTTTTTGCCGATGTGTGGCAAAAGACCCCAATCAAGCAATGTCTCGGCTCGCTTGATTTGGAACTCTTCAAGCATGCCAGGTGCAATCCTCTTGCTGATATATACTATGGCATCCCTGCTTCTGTTGACATCACCTGCCTTTTCAAATGAAGGCTCAAGCTCATCTTGTATGATCTCATTGAGTGAAACTGAGTCAGCGATATCCTTGTCAGATTCAAGACCAAGAGCCCTTATTAGCGTAATAAGTGGAATGTCTACAGGCGAGCCGGGGATCTTGGTTACTATTGAACCATCTGGGCGCATTACCAGTTCTAGTTTTGCTCTATAGCCCACAATTGAGGAATAGACTTTGGCCTTGTACAGCAGAGTGCCTGTAGTTTCTTCGGCATCGACAATTATTTTGTTATATGAAAGATCTTCAAGTCCTACTATGACCCGTTCTGAGCCGTTAATGATGAAGTACCCACCAGGGTCCCGGGCGTCTTCGCCAAATTCCACAAGCTTGGACTCAGGCAAGTTATGCAGAATGCATGTATTGGACTTAACCATCACTGGCATGTCGCCTATGTGGATAAAGCGCGATTCCAGAATCTTGCCGTCTTCGACTACGCTACACTCCAGCATCACAGGCGATGCATAGGTCAAGTTACGAAGCCTTGCTTCCATTGGGGCAACATGTGTTATCGAGCCGTCAAGCTCCATTATTCTCGGCTGCTGGAGCTTGATCTTCCCCAGTTTGATCTTGTAAGGATATTCTGCGGTTTCTATTTCAATTTCGCCTACTTCATCGATTATACTTTGGAGCCCCCGCTCCATGAATTCGTTATAAGAGTTCAGGTGCTGCCTTGCAACGCCTTCCCTTCGTAAAATGTCGTTGATGATCGGCCACATCTCGATAGAATTCTCTATCATTGTATACTACTCAACCCTCTACGACGTAACGGTAATATACACTTTCACCTGCGGTTGGGCTCTTTCTCGTTATTTTAATAATGTCACCTGGCCTAACATCTAAGTCTTCGAGCGCCTTATCAGTTATCATGACATACGGAAGCTGACTTGGCTTGGCGTTATACTTTTTTAGAATTTCTTCTGCCTGATCTTTGGGCAGAATTTCATGCTTTGGCTGGTAAATGTGGTTCGTTATCTTGACTACCTTTTTTTCAGACAATAGAACATACCTCCGAATAGAAAAACAGATTTTCTGTAAAAAAAAACATCAAAGTCAAACCTAATGGAGAGTGAGCATATATAAGCATTCGCACTCGTAGGCAGTTGATTTTCTTTTGAAAAATTGAGGTAATTATGTTACTGAGCTTGTTTGAAATGAACTAAGCGTTAGAGTTTCCGCACAAAAA
>DASUUV010000030.1:0-67109 GCA_036373895.1 Nitrososphaera sp.
GGTGCATGGCTTGCGTTTCAGTATGTCCTCCACAGGCAATCAAGGTCGACCAGGCAAATCTAGAGTTTCATGAAAAGGCCGATGGCACATTCAATGAAGCCTTGTCTAAAGGTAGTGCACCTCCGCCACATGCGCACTAGGATCAACTACCTGTAAATCATGTTAGAAGCGTTGCGACGGAAGTACACATATGGCTGAATTTGTCAGGACTAACTTTAGCCTAAAACGTCTAGTCGATAGCTCCTACAAGGCTATAGACCAAGGTGTCTATGAAACAAAGCAACTATCTCCCCATGATACGATAAGCCTTAGAGAAGCCATCACCTTATGCGCTCACGCTCCTCTTGTTACCGAGATAAAGTTCTCCTCTCCTTCTCAAGGAAAGATAAGGAGTAAGACAGAGCCGGCAAAGATTGCAAGGACAATGGTAGATTCGGGAGCAATTGGGATATCAGTGCTGACACAGCCTTTTTTGTTCGATGGCTCAATTGAATATTTGGCGACCATTAGAAAAGCATTGCCCAGGATCCCTGTACTGATGAAAGACATCACTGTAAGCACTATCCAGATAGATGCAGGTAAGAACGTCGGTGCAGATTGTGTGCTGCTTATCAAATCCATCTTCGACAATAACCTAGCCGAAGATGGTATGGAGAAACTTTTAGAACATGCAAGAAATAGAGACCTTGAGGTGCTAGTTGAAGTTCATACCGAACAAGAATTTGGAGAGGTGCTCAAAGCAAAATACGATTTAGTCGGCATCAACAACCGCAACCTTGACAACCTGCAGGTAGACATTACAAATACCGAGAAGTTGCTGAAGAGGTATAACAAGGGCAAGAGTATCATAATTAGTGAGAGCGGCATTAGCAGTCCGAAAGACATACAATACTTGAAGAGAGCAGGAGCAGATGCCTTTTTGGTGGGGACAAGTATAATGCAAACACCCGATATTGGTGCCAAGATCTCCGAATTGTATTATGCCTTATAGAATTAGACATCCCTTAAAATACCTCCTTGAACACTACATGATTCATCTTTGTTAGGAAGTTATCCCATAGATGGCAAATTTGGAAAGTACGGCGGTAAATACATACCCGAAACGTTAGCTCCAGCAATCGAGGAGCTAGAATCCGCCTACGAGAAATACAAGAACGACCATGACTTTCAGAATGAACTTTCTTATTATCTCACTGAATATGCTGGCAGGCCTACGCCACTTTACTTTGCCAACAACTTAACAAAACACCTAGGCGGCGCCAAGATATACCTAAAGCGCGAAGATCTTTTACATGGTGGCGCCCACAAAATCAACAACACACTTGGGCAGGCGCTCTTGGCAAAAAAGATGGGCAAAAAAAGGATAATCGCTGAAACCGGTGCTGGCCAACACGGTGTTGGCACAGCCATAGCATGTGCAGTGCTTGGCCTTTCTGCAGAAATATTTATGGGAGCTAAGGACTTTGAGCGACAAAAGCTGAACGTCTTTAGAATGAAAATATTGGGAGCAAAGGTTTATCCTGTCGAGTCAGGTAGCAAGACCCTAAAAGACGCAATAAATGAGGCAATCCGTGACTGGATAGCCAATGTAAAGACCACGTACTACTTAATTGGCTCAGCCGTAGGCCCTCATCCTTATCCGATGATGGTCAGGGACTTTCAAAGTGTGATTGGGAGAGAAATAAAACAGCAGATTTGGGAAATTGAAGGAACTATGCCCAACGCTGTTGTTGCATGTGTTGGTGGAGGAAGCAACGCTATAGGCTCATTCTATACATTTCTTGATAATAAGGACGTGGTGCTATATGGCGTAGAAGCAGGAGGCAAAGGAATCAAGTCGGGAAAGCACTCAGCTAGTCTTGCCGCTGGCTCGGAAGGCATCCTACACGGCATGTTCACCCGTCTATTGCAGGATGAGTGTGGACAAGTCGTTGAAACCCACAGTATATCTGCGGGACTTGATTATCCTGGGGTCGGACCAGAGCATTCAATGCTCAGAGAGCTCAAACGTGCAAGATACGCTGCGTCCACAGACCAGCAGGCAATTGAAGGATTCCTTACGTTGTCCAGATTTGAAGGTATAATCCCTGCTCTGGAGCCATCACATGCAATTTCATATGCAATGAAGCTTGCGGAGCAAATGAAAAAGGACGACATTATCGTAGTCACTCTTTCTGGTCGAGGAGACAAGGATGTGGAAATAGTTCAAGATTATCTGAACAAGAATAATAGAAAGAAAAAGACGAAGCATGCAAAATAGAATTGCCGAAAAGTTCCGTGAACTGGCAGAAAGACGCGAAAGTGCTCTTATTTGCTATGTAGTTGCTGGGTACCCAGACACTAGAAGTTCAAAACAAGTAATCAATGCGTTGGTGAAGGGTGGCGCCGACATTATCGAAGTGGGCATACCTTTTTCAGACCCAATAGCTGACGGCCCCACTATACAAGCAGCTTCAAACATTGCGCTGAGGAAAGGTATGACACCAAAAAAGGCTCTCCAATTAGTAAGAAGTGTAAGAAAGCAGCACCCAAATCTTCCCTTGCTTGCAATGACCTATTCGAACATCCTTGTCAGAGCAGGCATGGAAAAATTCATGTCTGAGTCCAAGCAATGTGGACTCGACGGGTTCATATTGCCAGACATGCCCGTCGAGGAGGCAGACACATATTTGTTAACGGCTTCAAAGCTTAACCTTGCTACTGTATTCCTTGTGTCGCCAAACACACCACAGCCAAGGCTGCGCAAAATTGTTGCCAGCACTACCGGCTTCCTATATGTTGTATCAGTTTATGGCATAACTGGTGCCCGCAATTCTTTTCAGAAATACACTCTGAACACAATTAGAGCAGTTAAGCAGGTTTCTGGAGAAAAAGTCCCTGTGGCAGTAGGGTTTGGAATAAGCACGCCGGCGCACGTTAAATCTATGGTAGCTGCCGGCGCAGAGGCAGTTATTATAGGTAGTGCAGTCATCAACAAAATATCGGATGGGTCAGATAAAAAAATGCTTCGGGATCTGCAGAATTTTGCAAGGTCTATCAAAAAGGCCTGCAAAAACAAGTAGGACAAAATACATTAACACAGGCTGCAAGAAACTATGCAATGAATGAGAGAGAGCTCAAGTCGCTATTTTGTAGCTCGCTTAGATCGAATCATATCAAGAACAATGATCTTATACCAACGTCCGAAATAAGGATAGTTGAAGAGGCGCACTGCCGCAGCTTTGACCTCTTGATCGCAGCAGTCACCAAGGAGGAACCTGATGATATACATGACTATGGTCAGTACAACAACATCCTTGTACGAACACAGCTGCTTAAACAATTTGCTCGCCATGAAAAATGCAGAATAGATAGCATCCGATTTTATCCTGTCGAAATCAAGTCAGACGATGACGTATTAGACGAGCGTCTGCCAAAGCAGATAATAGACGCAATATTGGCCTTTGGGCTGTCTATACTGGTGCTTGACAAGAACCATTCAAAACTAGCCCGCGGTCTTGGCAAATTCTTGCCAACTACTCTGATCTGCTATACGGGCATCGATGACCACTTCGAAGTGGTAACAAGGTTTGATCATCTTATTTCAAGCGGTGTTCTCAACCTTAAAAAGACCATCTTGGCTAAGGCACTGGAGGGCAGTAATACTGGCAGTAAAGCCTATAGCCGCCTTGTCGCGCTAGAGCGCATATTTCAAAAAATCATCTTCAATCAGCTCTATTTTGAGAATCTTGGCATGACTGAACCAGAATTAGAATTTTTACAAATGATAACAGGTATTAGGCCGCCGCCGTCCCAAGAAATGAAAAAATTATCAAAGCTAATAAAAGAAACAGCAAATGCAAAGATGACAGATTATATGTAGTCTTAATTTTACAACCATTCCATTTAACTATAATTAGTCTTTAATTAGGTCTTAGAGTACATTCATACCATCTGTTATTATTTGATGTGTTTGACTATTACTCAAATGAGTCTTCTAATAGAAGAGGAAGAACGAATAGAGGGAGTGCCGGTGTGCGGTGCAAACCTGTCGTCACCAGTAGTCGACGCTGCGTACTACATTGATGAAATCCACTACAGTGTAGGAAACAGGATGTACATTGAGAATGCAGACTAGAAAGAACAACCCCCAAGTTCCTGACATAGATGAAGAGCGGGATATAGAGTTAGAGAACATAATAGGAAACCTGATGATAGCGCAATATCAAGTTGATAAGTTGCGCTCTAGGCTGAGCGAGCGTGTCGGAGGATACGGCTCTGCGGGCAACAAAAAGGCGTCTGCACACATTTTCAAACACAACGAAAAATGGTATAAGGTGACAATTCGAGTCGATGAGATGGCAATAAGCCAGCGCGAGATGTCTGACGATATCAAATAACACGCGACCACCAGCGCACCAAATTTTTTTCTTAAAATGGGAGCACGATCCCTGAATTGTCGCGTGAATAGTGTATAAAATTCAGCGGCACCTGTAGCTTTATGCCACCGCGTTCCACAATGACTTCGATTTCATCAAGTGAATCTGATGCTTCGGTACCCTCTAGTTTCTTTATGATTACATGAATTGATTCATGAGAAATGAGGGGCTCCATGAAAGGCTCTGCGATCTTGAGGAAGTTGTTAATACCTGCCTTTGCTTCTTGCTCGGACTGTACAATTAGCATAGTCTGGTCATGATATGTAAAATATCCCACTATTGAACCGTCAATAGAACAAGCAAATGCAAAATCGTTTATCCCCATGTTATGATCTATTTAGCTACTTGCACGTCGAGCAAATCAAATTAATCTTTATCACCATAAAGAAGCTTCAATTCTTCAAAGCTAAGCTTTGATCCTGCTTGCAGCTTTTTCTTTGCTTCTTCTTTTACTTTGAATAGGGCGTCACTTTGCTCGACATAGCCGTATTCCTTTCTCTGCTTTCGCCTCATCTCAGACATTGAATCAAGCCGTGCATTGATTGCATCGAACTGCTTTGCGATGCTGTCGTACCTTGTGAGGTAAGATTGATGCGCTGAGGTTAGCTTCCTTTTTGAATCATATAAGTTATCTAGTGCGATATTTATCTTAGATATCTTGCTCCGAAGCGAGTTGCGCTCCTCATTTAGCTGCTTTATGACATTATTGATGTTAGCAGATTCCTGAGTCAGCTGGGAGAATTGCTCTCTTATGGTACGCGTAGCCTTGATTGCGTCTAATTTCATCGTGGCGTCCCTTATCCGAGATAAAATCTCGTTCTTTTCACGTTCGCTCTTGTAGTCCTTGGCATCGATTATATCTTGATTCTTTTGCACTATGGCCTGCAAATCCTCTTCCTTTTCTGAAGGAAGTCGAGCCTCCATTATAGAAAGAAAGTTCCTTGATTGTGATAATTTTTCACTCACGGACAATAGCTCAGAATTACGACTATCTACTTCAGAGCGTATCTGCTTTAGCCTCTCGGTGTGAGCATCAAAAAGACTTCTCTGCTCCTTGATGCTATTACCTATTGAGCGGAATTGGTTCCTGTCAATGTCAATAATCTTGTCCGACAGCTCTTTGAGTTCGCTGGTAAGCTGGCGCTTCTGCGTAACAAGATCATTCCACCCAAGAGACTCCAAATCTTTCTCCGACAATCGAATATGGCTTAAAGCAGATGATATAAAAATATAGCAGGTATAAAGATAGCATAGGATATGATTGGCTCAACCAGCGTGTCTGCAACATAACAAAGAGATTAGAAAGATTAGCTGGTAATGTACGAAGTAAAATGTCCGAAATTTATGCAGTAGAGACCAGTAGTGCTCTGCTTATATTCCTGAAATAATTGATCGAAGGATGAAGGAGTCTTACCGTAAATAGAGATACACAATCATAAGCGCCTACCATTGATTTTACTTCACTAGAATCCTCCAAAAGAGGAGATTGGGAATTTGGCAGCTCGAATAACTCTCTAATATTCTGTTTGCAATTGAGTTATTAATGTACTAAAACGAGCAAGAGTCAGAGCAGAGCCAAAAGGACTATCTTGACCATCAACATGAACAAGGATGTAATGAAGCATGACTAGGACGGCGGGCACAAGCTTGCTTCCGAGGTGCTTTTTTGTGTTCTGAATTGTGTCCTTATATGCCCCCTCCCCCTCCAGTGCACTATCCATTATATAGTTCCATTAAAAACTACTATACAATGACAAATGTGTCAAGAAATGTAGCAGAATTAGAGATAGGAGATATTGAAGGTATTGGGCCAACTACAGCTCGCAAGATGAAGGAAGCAGGAATAAGTTCAGTTATGGAGCTGGCGACAGCAATACCAGAGGAGCTCGCTACAGATTTGGGCGGCTCAAAAGAAACAGCTGCTACCTTCATCATGGCAGCGCAAAAGCTGCTAAGGGAGAGCGGCATACTTGACAATGAATTTACTACTGCAGATGTTGAGCTTGAAAAGAGAAAGTCTCTTTTGCGTTGCAGTACTGGAGCAAAATCCCTTGACGAATTGCTACTTGGCGGCATTGAGACTCAAGCAATTACAGAGTTTTACGGTGAATTTGGAAGCGGCAAATCACAGATATGCCATACCTTATGCGTCACTGCCCAGCTGCCGATAGAACAAGGCGGACTTGGCAGCGGAACCATATTGATTGACACTGAAGGAACATTTAGACCGGAAAGAGTCGATCAAATAGCAAGAGCAAGAGGTCGGGACCCAAGTGAAATACTGAAGAGGGTAGCAATATGCAAGGCTTATAACAGCAGCCATCTTGAGCTAATAGTCAAGTCGATGGGCAAATACATCGATGACTTTAAGGCCAAAATGATAATAATTGATAGCATCATTTCGCTCCACCGCGCTGAGTTTGCTGGCCGAGGCACCCTAGCGGATAGGCAGCAGCGCCTCAACAGTATCATGCACAAGCTGGTGAAGATCGCTGAGATTTACAATGTGGCAATCATTGTTACAAACCAAGTTCAGTCTACGCCAGACACATTCTTTGGAGACCCAACCAAACCAGCAGGCGGAAACGTAATCGGACATGCATCAACATACAGGATATACCTGCGCAAGGCCGGCAATGACAGAATAGCCAAGATAATCGACTCGCCATACCACCCATACTCTGACGTCAGATTCACTGTGAATGAAAAGGGCATTGACGATATCGACTCAGAAGTGCCAAAGAAAAGGACAGCAAGAGAAAAAGAGGACGACTAGATCAGAGAAGAGAAAACTTCTTCTCTGCCTCTTTTAATTTTTCCAAATCTCCGCAGTATCTTATCATCTGCGACAACTTATCCCTCGCTTTACCGCTTTTTATGGCATCCCTTGCATATTCCACACCTTCTTTAAGATTTGATGCATTTTTGCTCACTACAAGCGCGGCAGCAGCATTGAGAACCACAATATCCCTTTTTTCTCTGCTGCCCTTTCCATAGATTGCCTGCAGAGTGCTCATGACCGAATCTATTTTTGAATTCACTACCAATTCCTCTGGCTTAGCTACTTCCATCCCGACTGCGTTAGGATGAAGGCGTATCCTTCTTGTTGTCTGATTTTCACTTGAAATCCAATAGATGTCATTTTGGCAAGTATTTGAAAGCTCGTCAAAACCATCATGCGCATAAACTATCATGGCTTCGCTGATATATCCAGCGCATACTTCAGAGAAAACCTGTAGAAGTTGTGGCTCAAAGACTCCAATGAGTTGACCATATATATTGGTACAAGGGTTGCTCAGGGGTCCGATCTTGTTAAAGACTGTCCTAATCCCAATAGTCTTTCTTACCGAGGCTACGTTCTTCATTGATGGGTGGAATAGTGGCGCAAAGAGAAATCCTATACCAATGTTCTCGATGCAGGATTGAACTTTTGACGGTGGGGATTTCAGATCGAGGCCAACGTACTCAAGAAAGTCAGCACTACCGCAGAAGCTAGAAGCTGACCTGTTACCGTGCTTGGCCACTTTGGCAGAGGCTGCAGATGCTACTATACATGCTGCGGTGCTGATGTTAAATGACTTTCTTGAGTCACCGCCTGTTCCACAGGTATCAATGAGAGGTCCGCTGACTTGAGGCGTTATCCTAGTCGCATGGTTTCTCAACGAAACAAGAATTGATCTAAGCTCGTCAGGCGTCTCCCCTTTCATTGCAAGAGCGACAAGAAAAGCCGCAACAGCCGTGTCAGGGACCAGTGCAGCAAGGATTGCATCAAGGGCATTAGTGATTTCTGCAGCTGACAAGTCTATCTTTGCGACCAGCTTTTTTATCTCAGGTCGCAAATCAGTCGATGGGGTCATTTTTTCACCATAGATATAAAGTTCAAGAGCATCCTTCGGCCTTCACCTGTAAGGACAGACTCAGGGTGAAACTGAACCCCTTCCATAAGGTAATGCCTATGTCTGATGCCCATTATCTCGCCATCATCCATTGCTCTTGCAGTCACTTCAAGGCATGATGGAAGGGTATTCTGATCAGCTACAAGTGAATGATAGCGGGTCGCCTTGAATGGGTTTGCAATGTCTTCAAAGAGCCTGTCGGCTGTATATTGTATGAGGCTTGTCTTACCATGCCTGATTTTCTTAGCATTTATGACTTTGCCACCAAAAGCATGTACGATGCCTTGATGTCCAAGGCAGACTCCTAATATGGGGATCCTATGCCCTACTTCCCTGATGACATCTGTGCACACACCAAAGTATTTGCGGTCTGCTGGATGACCGGGACCGGGAGATATGACTATTGCATCAGGATCCATTTTCACAATATCTTCTAATGTTATCCTATCATTTCTTAAAACCGCAGGTTCTGTTCGTAGTTCTCCCAGTAGCTGGGCGAGATTGTATACAAAAGAGTCATAATTGTCGATAACGAGTATCTTCATCCAAAACACCTCCCTGAGGCTAAAGAATCATTTAGTACAAAACCGTTATAGGTGCCAAAATCGACCGCCTCTTTGCATAGTCTCCATAACTGTGGGGACTTTTACCGTATTTAAGTTTACTGCATCGCTCAAAAATCGGCTAAAGGATTCAGGAATCTATATAATATATACAAACTATTTGAATGTCATAATAAATCTCGAGTGATTGTTTTGGTTAGGGTCTTCATTAATGGCTATGGAAATATAGGGCGCCGTCTTGCAAGCGCACTAGGAGTCGACAAAGAGATCCAGTTAGTCGGCGTTGCGAAATATAGCATAGATGACAAACTGAAGGAGGCGCTCGAAAACCGTTATGATGTCTACGTGCCAAAGGAAGCGATCGGAAACTTCAAAGAACAAGGCTATAACGTGACAGGCTCAATTGAAGAGGCAGTCGAGCGATGCGATTTGGTGGTGGATGCGGCGAAGGAGGGAGTAGGGTACGACAATAAGAAGAGCTTCTATGAGCCTATGAACAGGCCTGCAATATTTCAGGGAGGAGAACAAAGGAATGGCGAACGGGCAGTAGCGGATATGATCCACAACTCACGTGTCAACTATGACAAGGCTGCAGGCAAAACATATGTCATACAAGGCAGCTGTAATGTCTCCGGCATGGGGAGAGTCATGCAGCCACTAATTCAAAAGTTTGGCGATAGAATCAGGCGATTTGATATCGAACTTGTCAGAAGGTGGGCAGACCTTGAAGACACCAAGGCGGTCAAGGACTCAATTGAATGGGACAGGGATCCCCACCATCAAGATGATGTCAAGGACTTTATCCCCAACGCTAACCTATATGTAGATGCTTTCAAGGTACCGTCGAGGATGATGCACCTACACCAGATGTTTGTTCGGTTTAGCGATGGGGTGGTACCAACCAAAGATGAGATACTAGAATGCTTCCGGGACGAGTTTGGAGTCGCAATTCTCAGCTCAGCCAAGGGTACCGGAGATGTTAGAAAAAAGGCCCTGGAGCTTGGATTTCCTCATGGTGACACTAACATGGTGCATATTCACCTAGATATCTTGAGAGTTCAAGATGACACGGTCAAAATAGCTTACTCTGACGACCAGACAGGCATGGTGATACCGGAGAACCATCTGCTTATTCAATCGATGGTATTTAAGCGATCAAGAGATGAAGCACTTAGGAGAGCTGACAATCTATTTCAGATGAGCAAGAGGCGCGCGATATTAGAAGAGGAATTTAAATGAGATTTTTGTCCAAGCTTTGAATTGTTTTTCTCCTCTTCACTAATTAGAGAAGAGTCATAAGATAAGGTTCTGTTGTATTATGAAAGTGTTATTAACCTATTCTGTGCAAATCATTCCAAAAAGTGGCAGACACAAAGACAGAACGGTTCAAATAGTGTTTTGATCCATAGCATGTTGATTAGCCTAAATGCAATCAAGTAAGGAGTGCGCCCTCTGTGCAACTATACTCCCCGCGGAGAGTGAGATTAACATTTGCAACGAATGCATTAAATGTGCAGACTGCTGTGTCGGCCTTGAAAAATTGAAGGAATAAAAGGCTATTCAACCATTTTAAGTGTATCAGTTGTTGTCACAATGCCAATTACATTGCCCCTCTCGCTTACCAAGATACACTTGGCAAATCTTACGAGTGGAACAAGGGCTTTGGCCGGCGTCGACACATCGACTATAGGAGGGGGCGGTTCCATCGCTTGGAAAACGTGCATATTCTTGAGATCCTTCTCATTTTTTTCTAGCATCACCTTGGCAAGTCCATCCTCTGTAAGTATGCCTACGACCTGGGAAGAGTAAAATACCGGGATCTGGCTTATTGAGTTGACACGCATAATATCTATTGCCTTGTGAAGCTTTTCGTCCTTTTGTACCGAAATTGGCCAGCGGCTGCAAATATCTCCAGCCTTCATAGAGCTGCGACCTTCAAGTGAGCTTAGGACCTCAAAGATCCTACGAGCAGTTTCATAGCTCGGTTTGCATCTTCCAGATTCAATTTGATTTATCATAGACGTGCTGATTCCTGTCAAAGAGGCGAGCTTTCTCTGGGTTATTCCCAATCTTACTCTAGCCTGTTTGATGTATTCGAGCCTTGGTAGCATCTTTTCCGACCCCCTAGTTTCCTAATCCTCGCACTTATAAGCTACCTGAGGAGTTGAAGCCTTATATTATGTGCGGACAAATTTTTGTTGTTACAATACTCAATGGCAAATGATGGTAACAGCAAGTGGGATTCAGTAAAACGATACAAGCTGACAAAGATGATAAACGAACTGTCAAGTATATCTGGACATGGAACGGAACTTGTCACTGTTTACATCCCACCTCGTCGCCCAGTATTTGACGTTATTTCACAACTTCGCAATGAAGCCGGCACCGCTTCAAACATCAAGTCAGACCTCACCAGAACCCATGTGCAAGATGCACTTAGCAGAACCATTGAGCAACTGAAATTGTTCAAGGAAATACCTGACAACGGACTTGTAATATTTTGTGGCGCAATTTCAAATGAAAAAGGAATTGGCAAAGAAAAAATTGAGATATATCCTGTGCTACCCCCAAAGCCGGTCAAAATCAGCCTTTATCGATGTGACGATCACTTTTGGACCGACCACCTGAAGGAAATGATGAAAGACGACAAGGTCATTGGAATACTATCGATAGACACTCAGGAGACGGGCATTGGTATACTTACCGGTGATCACTGGGAAGTTATTGACTCGCTTACTTCAGGCGTAGCTGGCAAACACCGTCAGGGTGGCCAATCTGCAAGAAGGTTTCAAAGGTTGAGGGAAAATGAATTAAATGAATATTACCATAGAGTGGCAGAGCATGTCAAGCAGGTTTTTCTAGATCAGTATAATGTAAAGGGCACAATTGTAGGAGGTCCTGGGCCAACGAAGGAGAATTTTCTAAAAGAAGAGTATCTTGACTACCGGCTGCAGAAGAGCGTTATAGCAACTCTAGACACCTCCTATTCTGGTGGAGAAGGCGTCCGCGAGCTAATAGAAAAGGCGCAAAAAGAGGGTATTTTGCAGGAATTTCGAGTAATGGAAGAAAAACAACTAATCAAAAAATTTATGACTGAAGTGCATTCTGGCCGTGGCCTTGGGATATATGGTATTCATGATGTAGTCAAGGCGCTGGAAAGCGGCATGGCAGACCTAGTGTTAGTAACCGATGATATCATGTACGCCAAGCTGGAGATCAGATGTAAGGCGTGCAAGAATATCGAGACAATGGTAGTAGATAGGTCGCGTGTCATCGCTACCAAGCAGGAATGGCTTTCGAAACAGTGCCCGTCATGCTCTGGTAGTGACCTTGAAGTTATTGACAAAGATATAGTCGACTACCTTAACGAGCTTGCCTTAAAGACAGGGTGCAGGCTTGAAGTCATTTCTGGCAGGACGGAAGAAGGAGCGCAGCTTGCCAGTCTTGGCAAGATAGGCGCGGTATTGCGGTACAAGCCTACGTAGCCTCGCATGAGCACTCCAAAACTTCCTTAAAGCAACCGGTGCACACTACAAACGTGTTACAACCGAGAGCTGTGCAAGCCTCAAATGATCTTGAGTCTCTGCCGCAACTGCATTTTTGCATTAATTTTCCCAAGCTCACAGAAGAATATATCTATATTGCGGAGGCCCAAATAACCTCTGTGATAATCTATAGTTTCTTAGAATTCTATTACTTATCATCAATACACAACTCTAGGCGCAATTGAGAAAAAGTCCTTCTTTGTAATATGAGGGAAAATAACCATTGTCAATCCCTTGTAAGAAGGGTCATTTCCATTATGTTATTTCGCTCACGATGTACCAAGCAACGCGCTTTAAGCCTGGGGCGGGGGGAATAATAAATCCCTAGAATAACAAATAACTATTGTCCACCCATCAAAGTGCCTTAACATGTACCCCTTCACTTTATGACCCTGCTCAATTTCGTCATGATCAAGTCTTCGACCAATTATTAATTGACCTGGCAAACAAGCGTATGTATGCAATTTTACGATATTAGACTAAATCAATGTAACAATTAACGTACCTTGACAAGTATTAAATAAAGGTGTGAAAGTAACAGCTCTTGAAAAAAAATGCCCGCTCAAATGAAGGTTCATCCCTCATTTTTCAAGGAATTCGCCACTAAAACCTGGGTTTCTCCAATAGAGATTATAAAGGAGCTTGTAGAGAACGCCTTTGATGAGGATGCAACAAAAGTTCTCGTCACCGTCCTCAGCAATGGTTCTATTGCTATTGAAGATGACGCAGGAATGGATCAGAATGGAATGGAAAAATTTCTGCTTTTGGGTTCGCCCCATAAAAGGACCGAATCCATTTCACCTAGGCTGAAAAGAATTAGAACAGGCAGATATGGCACAGGCAGACTTTCATTTCTTACATCATTTGAGACTATGAGAATAAGAACAAGGCGTAAGAGTTTCACGAAAGCGCTTGTCATCAATGCAGGTGTGCTTGAAAGGCTGTATACGGGTAATGCCAAGCTCGATGATCTAAAAGAGCCTCAGCTTAAGCGAGACGGAACAGAGCTAGTCATGACTGGGGCCAAAATCCAACTGGATCTATTCAAAATAACCAAAGAGATCCGAAGACTAGCAGTCCTGAGGCAACCACTATTTGAAGTATATATCAAAACTGCCGAGAAATTCAAAGAATGGAATTTTGATGGCTCCCAGATTATAAAGGCCCCTGAAATTCAAGGTCACAGGATACCCGTCAACCTTGACAACAGCAAATTAACCGGAGAAATCATTATCGCTAGGAGACCACTGTCAGATGATGAGCGCGGAATCGCTGTGATGGTTGGAAACCATATTGTGACACGCAGCAACTTTGGCTTTGACACAAAGCTGAACCGTGTAACAGGCTTTGTCAGATGCGATAGCCTGACGACTAGGTTTGCTGACAAGTCTGCAATTATTGAGGATGGCGAATATGCCAAATTCAATCAGCTTATGAAAACCTTTGTCATTGATAGCGTCATTCCGGGGCTGACTGAATACGAAGACGTACTGATAACTCGCGAAGAATCGAGGATTTATCGCGAAATTGACAAGATACTTGGACAAGCCATGATCGAAAATCTAGAACTTGAAGAGGAAGTACAAGGGTACGAACTGGTGCAAATAAAAGAAAGGGTAAGGGCTACACAGGATGAGGAACACGATAAGCATCTACATAAAGTGCATTCTGATGACAACCGCCAAATCGCAGACTATGACGAGGCCTCCCCATCCCCTCTTGAGAGTTCAGCAATTTCCAAGGCAGATGCTACCCTGCCACGTGCTGTCACAGAAGCGTATTCTTCAAACAGCCTATCTAACGTCCCTGAAGGGATGGCTGTAGAGGTGGTGAATGAAACACAAGCCGACGGCACTGTGATTAAAACAAGGAATGTACGTAAGCCAATACTGAAGAAGACCTTTGCACTCAAGAGGATAGGCTACAAGGTGATCCCATATGAAGATGAAAGTGATTCGCGATACAGCTTTATTACCGAGAATATCGTGTTTGTAAATAAAGCCAATCCAACTTACAGGGCGGAAGCCACAAGAGGAGATGAGTTCCTTATGAGGCACGTCATAAGCATTGTTGCTGAGGCAGTTGCGCAGGCAAAACACCCGGAAGGTAAGGAGGCGCTTGAGTTACAGAACAGGCTTGTCGCTGAGGCCATCCGGATACACGACACTAATGTAACAAAGCGTTAGCCGCAGTAAAAACATAATCTGCTTTGGCAATTTTTTGTCTTTCCAATAGAAACGACTAAATCTAACTGGAACAGCGATGTACATCGCATATGGCGTTTGCAGAATTCATGCCGGGCGCGACAGTAGTAGGTATATCCTACAATGAAGGTGTTTTACTAGCAGCAGAGAAGAGAGTTTCTTTTGGGAACTTTGTAGTGAACAAGCACATTAAAAAGACATTCCCAGTAACGGACCACGTTGGCGCCGCATGCGCCGGCATGGTCGCTGACATGCAGGTACTTGTAAGGCAGGTTGAGGCCTTGGCCAAGATCCGTAGATTGGAGACAAGACGTGACGTTCCTCCAAATTCGATCGCAAAGTTAATGTCTGTTATTATGTTCGAGAGAAGATACTTCCCACTGCTAACACAGGTCATTGTGGGCGGTATCAACGAAAAACCCGAAATCTATACCCTTGACCCTCTTGGTTCAGTACTTCCCGATGAGTATGCTGCAGTAGGTACAGGAGCAGAAGGGGCACTTGGTATCATGGACGCAGAATTTAAGCCAAATATGTCTGAAGAGAGAGTTAGAGAATTGGCTACACGGGCTATCAGGTCTGCGATCCAACGTGATACTGCAAGTGGAGATGGGATCGACATATTGTATGTAACAAGAACTGGCGTTAGAGAAGAATCAATAAAACCCTCCTAATGCCTATATTTTCTTGTAGGCTTCCCAGATTTTGTCGCTAATGTAGTGAATGGTGTCTATGACATAGCCCTTGGTCATTGCTTTTGCCACTTCGCTATCTTCAAGAGCAAGTCCGACAGCAAGCGCCCTTCCATGTGTCTGATCCTTTACTACTACAATCTCTCCTATTTTGAAGGAGTCAAAATTGATTATACCGGGTCGCATCACCTTGGCACCGTTGCAAACAAATTTCACTGCACCCTTGTCTATTGTCACTGAAGGAAAGCGCTGCAACTCTTCCTGCTTGCCAAGGAACGGCACTATTAAGCCCCGTACTTGGGCTGCAACCATCTTGTCGGCAATCAACAGGCATTTGTCTCGCTCAATTTCATACACCTTGATATTCTTAACCTTTGGAAGAATGTCTTGCGGCCATTGAGAAGCAAGCCTATTGAAAAGTTTTGCGGTTTCACTCTTTGATAATACGAATATCTTCAGCGCGATCAGAATATCGGTGTACAAACGATAATTAATCTGTTACATTAGCGCTCAAGGCTTCTTCCTCGACCTTACTTTAGCGGCTTGTCAAGGTTCTTGATTATATCACCACAGGTGTTGCCGAGAACACGTCTTGTAAGGGAGTCTTGCTCGATATCTAGTGGCCTCGAAAATTGTCGTTTGAAAGGAGTTTTCATGCTCAAGGGAGTAACCAAGGAGACGATCTATTCTGGAATGCTGTGTCGTCCGATCATCTATAAAGAGCTGCGAGCAATACTGGCGGCAGAATCACTTCACCTGCTTGTAAAGCCTACGCATTAGTATGTGTTATTTCTTGCCAGCATTCCAGGCAGTACTCACCGTTGATTTGGAATATTTCTGCAGGCTTGACTTGGCACTCTATACATTGATATGATTCGGCATCTGCAATTCCTTTAATTTTTTTGAGTGATTTGTTGAATATTTGCATTGTGAGCTTACAGAAATTCATTGTATAGTTGCAATATTTATACGTTTTTTTGATATGCAAAGGTGAAGGATCCTAATTTACTGGCGTTAACAAGCCAATAGGTAATTAGAACCTAGATAAGTCGAATACGATTAACTTCTAGGACTTTGATTATATGAGAGTTTCTATGATTTAAGAAGGTGATTGAGGATGATATACCTTATCTCTATCTCTTACCTTTCACCCATCCGCGTGGTTCTCTAGGGTGTAGTCTGTTACTAGAATTACTACTTTTAGTCTTATCACACGCCGGTATATCATGCACTCCTTATACGATCCTTCAATGCTATTTGTTATATGTTTGTCCAGATACTCGAGATGAGTCTCAATCATATTTATTAAAAATATTCTCCCATAAGATATCGCTCCTTTAGCTACCTTGAATATTCTTCCCACTTTTCCGGCCTTCTAGGGACTCAATTATGGTCAAGCTATTTTTTCCACACAGGAGTTAAAGCTGTTCAGCTAAATGTTGCGTCTCTTATCTCTATCAGATCACGTAACATCGCACTTGCAGTTTCAATCCCTCCGGCACCTCTTCCGATTATCGTCTGCTGTCCGGAGTGCTCCGAGGAAAATGTAACAGCATTGAGGGTGCCGTTGACACATATCGGATCTGTCTTGGCAACTTCTGTTGGAGCGACATGAAGTCGTCTGCTGTCGCATACCGCTAGCAATTTGACTGCATTACCCCTTTCGGCTGCATTTTTCACATCTGACAACCTGACATTGACTATGCCACTGCGCTTGATATCCTTCATGGTAACCTTCATTCCCATAACCCAATTAGCCATAATAACGAGTTTTGCAGCCGCGTCAAACCCGTCGACATCAAGCGAGGGGTTGGCCTCAGCATAGCCTTTTTCTTTGGCATCCTTCATTGCGGTCTCATATGTCCGTCCTTCCTCCATCTTACTCAATATGTAATTTGTCGTGCCATTCAGTATTCCGTGGAATGAAATTATTCTGTCTCCTTTTAGGCAGCGCTTAGCAAATTCCAAAATAGGCGTTCCGCCGCCAACTGTCCCACTGAATCGCAACATAACGCCATTGTAGTTGGCAAGCTCGATAAGTGAGGGAAAAGCAAGGGCAAGTGGTCCCTTGTTAACGCAGATCACATGCTTATGACTTCTCATTGCCGCTGTAATGTGTGAGGTCGCTGGCTCACCATCGTTGAGATTTGTGGGAGTGCATTCAAGCATCACCTCCGCATCCATCTTCTCAATGACTTGCAGGGAATGAAATTTGGTACTACCTTTCTCGTAAGCACCTACAGTTCCTTTGGTTTTCTTTGCCTCAAGAAGTCTCTTGAGATCGAGGCCCCCCGGCGCTATCGCTGATCCGCTGTTGTCGACACATGCTACAATACGGGGCTTCATGCCATACTGACTGTATAGATCTGCTGACCGAGAGAGCAGTAACTTGGCGAAACTCTGCCCAACTGCCCCGAACCCCACAATTACTACACGCAATACAGATACTGCTGTTCAAGATGGTGGGGGATTAATAAAACTATAAGTTTATGAAATTTATACTACATATTTTAAATCGTTCTGAACATAAGATTATGTAATGCAAGCACAAACGAAAATCCAAAACGAACGTCTATTCCTTAATTCTGTATGCTCCCAATTTAGCGTAATTGTCAATCCCTTGTCCACGATATTATCATAAACATAAACGGCGGCGTGAATAAATGACAAGCATTATCAATTAGCAGCATTAGAGGCTAATAAAAATATCTGATAATGAGAAAAGCTAACGCTTGATTACGAACGATCTCCTAGGCAGCCAAAAATAATATTTTTGAATGCTTTTCATTGCTTCAGTTCGTAGAAGTTTGCTAAGATCTACTGACCCTATGTAGATTGATTCTATGTTATACCCGCTATAGATTACTAAAATAGTCTTAGGAATGACCAGTTTATCTATTGGCCATAACAAGAAGAGCATCCCAAACAATTTTTACCCTGCCAGCTTTTGTTAGGCATACAAAGGAATACAACACCATTGTTAGACAATATTACTACACTAGCATTTCTCATTGCTGTTGGGCTTAGCGCTGGAACCTTGGGTTCCATGCTTGGGGTGGGAGGCGGTATAATAATGGTGCCGGCTCTTACATTTTTGAACCTGTCACCAACACAGGCGGCAAGCACAAGCCTTATTGCAGTCATGTCAACAAGTGTATCATCTACTATAGAGTATTCCAGGCAAAAGAGGATTGACTACGTCCTTGGTCTAGAGATGGCTGCCTGCGCGATACCCGGTGGCGTGCTTGGCGCTATCCTGTCTGAATACTTACTACAAGATACATTCAAACTATTTTTTGGAATATTGCTAATACTCACCGGCCTTTACGTTGTATATAAAAACTCAGTCCTAAAAGATCTCCGGGCCAAAAGGCGTTCGCTGCCTTTGCAGGTTGCAGTGTTTGCTGCTTCATTTGGTGCAGGTATAATATCAAGTCTGTTTGGCGTGGGAGGCGGGATAGTATTTGTACCATCTATGCTACTTGTCCTTGGCCTGACAATGCACAGAGCGGCGCCAACGTCACAATTGACGCTGATGATGACAGCTATTGCTGGCGTCTTTACACATTCGGTTTTGGGACACCCTGATTACCTCCAGGCAGTTGTCTTATCAGCAGGCGCCTTTGTTGGTGCTCAGATAGGAGCAAGGTTATCGCGCATGACTAAGGACATGCTACTGCAACGATTATTGGCAATTATACTGATGGCAGTAGCCATCACGTTCATTTTAGATGGGCTAAGTTTAAGGTATTGATCAGGAACGTGTCATATCAGCTATTTTGACAATCATATAGCTTTTAAGCAAAAAAGCTAACCAAGAAAGATTTTCTATTCAGTTGAGAAATGGCACTATTTCCTTGCTTCGTCAATATAGAATATCGCCTCATTTCTCTTAAGAGCAGCAGCGCCTGACGCGAGATTCAATGCGGCGTTGCAAAGTTTGCCATTTTCTGGTTCTAAACCTTCGCTGTTCCCTGCAAGCACTAAATACAGCCTTATACTCGAGCCAAGTACATCACTCAGCTCTTGGTTTACAGTTGCAGTGTATGGCCGAAGCGCTCCGCGGAAAACGTCTGCCCTTGCCCTCAATAAACCAGATATCTTTTTACCAACAGGTGCATCAGGGCCTACTATGACAATAGCACCTTTAGAATCTCTGAATTTTGCAGGGTCTTGAATTGAGCCCTCTGGGCCCATAGCATTCACACCTTCTTTTGTTATCAGTCCAGGAATGTAAATGAAGTTATCAACCAATGCATCCCATTGTTTCCTCGAAAGTGAGCTCAGAGATACATTATAGTCATAATCTCCTGTGAAGTGAATGATTGAATCAATCCTGCTCGACCTTTTCTTCGCAGCATTAAAGATGCGATGAACGCTTTCTTCATCTAGCATGTCGATCGTATGGTTGTGATATTCACCATATTGGGTCATGTCCTGATGGTTGTGTGCAAGCACGATTACATCCTTAGCCCCAGCTCCATGTGCAAGTCTTGCAAGCTCCTTAACTCTTTCAGTGTCCTTCTTTGCTGACGAGCTGGTCGTAATAACTATAACTTTTCCTTTGACATCGGGCTGTGCTAAGCCATCAACTGCCGTACCAACTATTGGTTTGACAGGATAGAATACGCGGTCATTTGGAATGACTCTACCGTTTATTAATCTGCTAATATTGTCGTCGCATAAATTCATAACCATGTCTGCTACCTCTTCCTGCTTCAAGAATTCCCCGTCTACTATCATCTTGCTCGTATTGCTTTGTATCTTTTCGGCAATCTCTTGCATCTTCGCTAGAGCGCCTGCGACAATCTCTGACAATTTGTTGACATTCTCCTCTGTTAACGTCTGACCACGGGATATAGAGATCTCAGTGGCAACTTGTGAGACGCCTTTTGCTACTACATCGGCAGGTTCACCTAGTAGCGGAAGTGCGCCAGCAGTAACCTTTTCAATCTCAAGAGAGCTGAGTCCGGGATAGCCTCCAACGCGTAGAAACTCTGCGGCAGCCTTTGGGTATACTGTCTTGTATATCCTATCTGAGTGAACAGGCCCAGGGTTTGTTGCAATAGATCGTATGTCTCGTTCCACAAGCTCCCATGCTAGTGCTTCTGCAAGGCGATTCTTGGCGCCCTGTGCAGCGGTGTAGGGTGTTCTAAATCTGTATGGCCGCTGCTCATAGCGGTTTTCCTCTGTGAAAAACGTTGCAATTGTGATTATCTTAGAGCCTCTTTTCATCGCACTCAGGGCGCTCACAGATGTCCAGTATGTGCCTGTAAGATGGATGGCTACGGCCTCACGGAACTCCTTTACGCTTGCATTCGTAAATGTCTTGACAGGACCTGAGACACCAGCATTGTTTACTATTATATCGACTCCCCCAAACTGCTTTAGGATACTTTCAAACATAGAATTAATCGCGCCCTCGTCGGCAACATCTACACCTGGAAAAACGCCCAACCTGCCAGAAGAATCCGAAGAAGCACTTATTTTCTCTAAGATGCCTGCCGTCTGATCGAGTGGCTCTTTCCTCCTGCCCATGATGACAATATTGGCGCCGTTCTCGGCAAACTTTCTGGCTATTGCCTGTCCGATACCGGTTCCACTGCCGGTGATAACTACGGTTTTATCTGCAAATTTTAAGCGAGACTTGGAAGATACTTGCTTTTCCACAAAATTGCCACTGAGCTATGATTATTAAAGTTAACTTGTACTATCGCAGAAGGTTATGAACACCTGTGCAGAAAACAGGAATGAGATCTAGTCTTTTTTCTGAACTATGTTCTTAATATGTAAGGCTATTCTGTCTGCAATCTCGAGCATAGCCGGATCGAATACAAGATTCTCCTCATGAATCCACCTGCCATAGATCCTGATATGGTCGTCTTGCGGGTCAATCGTTATTTCGCCTACTTTCAGCATGACTTCTTTGAGCATGCCTGTGAGAGTAGCGTCCGCCTGCAAAACCTGAGCGAAATTGTCATCTCCTGTCCACTTGACATCGATTATGCGCCTGCTATGGAAATATCCTTTTGTTATCGGTTTACATCTTGCTAAAAATTTATCATTATCGTTGCTTTTTATCTGCAGTATACAGTGGACGTGATAATATTGCAGAGAACCGTATGGCAACGGAATTGGATCTATATTCGGCATGCTACTAATTCCTCTGCAGTAACTGGACAAAGTCAATGTTTTTGCCTTTGATCTTCACCAAACCCTTGTTCGTGACGAATTTAGGTGACATTGAGAAGGTCTGGCTGTAATGCTGTTTACGTTCAATTGGGTGCGAGCCAACCTGAAGTGCTTCACAATCGATCTGGCTTTGCTTCATTTTCTCTGCCATCTTCTCGTGTGCAGACAGTTTCTTTACTATGACGGGATCGATATCTCCATGGTCATGTTCTTCTTTGTTTGATTTAGCCTGGGTAAAATGAGTAGTTTTGTGCTCCACAAAGCGCATACAATTGCGCAGCCACAAATAAATTTACTCTATGCCCTTCCCATATACCGTACGACGCCTGATTTCTCAAGCTTTCTTGCTTTTTTGAACACGTTGCTCCCTAGCTTGCGCTTGTATTTTTCTACACTCATTGCAATGACTGGGTATTTTGTTCCTAGGATTTGGCAGGCAAGTATGCCAGCATTCCTAGCTCCGTTTATGGCCACAGTGGCGACAGGCACGCCGGGAGGCATCTGGGCAATTGAAAGAAGTGAGTCAAGGCCATCAAGGCTCTTTGTCTTGATGGGAACACCAATTACTGGCACAGCAGTTAGTGAAGCCACCATGCCTGGAAGATGAGCTGCTCCTCCTGCACCTGCGATGATTATTTCTAGGCCTCTTTTCTTGGCAGTGGTGGCGTAGTGAACCATCCTCTTTGTTGTCCTGTGTGCAGACACGATTGTGATTTCGTTAGTCACTCCAAATGAATCCAAGATTTCCTTTGCTTCATTCATTACGGGAAGATCAGAATCGCTTCCCATTATGATACCAACTAGAGGACCATTCATTCCTGTATTTCCTTGGTCATTTTGACAGTTAGTTCAAATCTGGTTCTAGCATTTGCGGCCCGCATAAGCGCTTCCTCTACTGTCCTGCCCGTTGCAGTAATATGACCCAGTTTACGTCCCGGCTTAGATATTTTCTTGCCGTACACATAAAGTTTAACACCCGGAACACTTAAGAGCCCTCTGAGACCCTTGATCGCATAGGACCCACTCGAATGTTCATTTCCAAGTATGTTAACCATGACGGCTGGACAAAGTAGTTCAGGCTTGCTCAATGGCAGGTCAAGCACAGCCCTCAGGTGCTGCTCAAATTGCGACACCGAGCAGGCTTCATTAGTATAGTGCCCAGAATTATGCGGCCTTGGGGCAATTTCATTTATCAAGACATCCCTCTTTTTTGTAACAAACATCTCTATTCCAAATATTCCTGCCCCTTTTAGCACCTCCATGGTCATCTCCGCCATCCTTTTTGCCTTTAACTCGACCTCTTGGTTGATCCCTGCTGGCACTATCGAAGTGTCTAAGATGCCGTTTTTGTGAATGTTTTCTGCAACAGGAAAAGACACTACCTCTCCGCTAGGGTTACGGGCGACCATTATTGATATCTCTTTTTTAAAAGGGACAAACTTTTCGACCATTATCTCATTTTCAGAAAAATAGTTGAAGGCCTCACGTACCTGTCCGCGTGAGGTTATTAGAAAATTGCCACGGCCATCGTACGAGTTCTCACTTGCCTTAAGCATGACAGGAAAGCCAAAGTTATCGCACAATTGGTACAGGTGATCCTCTGATCTAACGCGCTCAAAATCTGCAACATCAATTTTATGTTGCCTCAGGAAGGACTTTTGTCTAAACTTATTCTGTACAATATGAAGTGTTTCCGGTGCCGGCCTGACTGGGTAAGTTCTTGCTTCGAGATCCTTTAGGGCGGTAGAATTTGCAAGCTCTATCTCATAGGTTAGAACATCGCATTTTTCTGCTAATCGCATTATTGCGTCCTCATCTTTGAAATCCGCCACTATCTGCTCGTCTGCAATGCCTGAAGCCGGGCATCCTTCCGTCGGATCCAGAACAATAACCTTAAGTGACATCCGCCTCGCTTCATGGGCAATCATCTTTCCAAGCTGACCCCCTCCTATAATGCCAACACGTATTGGTCTTTCTATGGCAAGAAGGTCGCTGTTCACCATATCTGGCTGGATAAGATGATTAGTAGCACCGTTAAATGTCTTTCAATCATGACAGGTAGATTTTTTATTGCATCCAAATCTAACCAATGCGATCATGAGGTTGACGCGCAGCGGAAAGGTCAAGGACATATACGAGCTTGACAATGGGAATATTCTGTTCCATTTCTCTGATCGCATCTCTGCTTTTGATGTCAAGATGGCGACGCCGGTTCCAAAAAAGGGAGAGGTTCTATGCAAATTCGCAGAGTTTTGGTTTGATGCACTTGAAACTCCTCACCATATGCTGAAAGTAGTGGCCAAGGATAAAATGGAGGTCAAAAAATTACAAATGATACCTCTCGAATGTGTGGTAAGGGGATACTTTTACGGCAGCTTTGTGGAACGGTACAAAGAACGCTTGGGAAAAGAGCTTCCTTCGGATTTCAGGCCAGTTTTGGGATCGAAACTGCCTGAGCCAATATTCGATCCTACCACAAAATCTGAGGAGCATGATAGGCCTATCAATCGTCACAGAGTAATTTCTTTAGGCATTTTGTCTGACAACGATTATGACTTCCTTGAAAGAACATCAATATCTCTTTACAAGAAAATGAGCACGATCGTGGATAGGGCGAGATTTATCTTAGCAGACGTCAAGTTCGAATTTGGCATAGATGAAAAGGGGAATATACTCCTTGGAGACTCGCTTGGACCCGATGAATACCGGCTATGGCTCAAGGCCGCCTACCAACCAGGCAAAATTCAGGAAAGCTACGACAAACAGTTGTTGCGTGATTGGCTTATCAAGATTGGATTTAAGGACACAATAGAGAGGCTTGCCAAGGAAGGCAGAAAACCCGAATCCCCTCAAATCAGCTCGTCGGTGGTTAATGACCTGAGCAGGCGCTACATCTTTGCCTATGAGCTCATAAGCGGCCGTAGGATATAGCTCTATTTTAGGACTGGTTATAACCGTTTTTGCTAGTATGTAAGGTTAAAAGCGCTATCTAGCTAAAGAAGTTGGTCAATTAGCATCAGATTTATATATATCATTTTGATATTTGTTAGATTGTTATCATAGTATTGATAACATTATTACTCTAATCATAATTTTTGTATGAAATATACATTGACCATATATCAAGTATAATAAACTTACCATAGTTAAAACATTTAACAACCAAGGCAAAAGTAACTGATAACAGTCTTTTTACTACGTTGTCTGCTCTTTTCTTGTCGTCGCCATGGTTGGAACGCTTTTTGAGAATGAGGTCAGGGTGAAAGGAGTGACTACACTAGGATATCAATCAGCTCATGCGCTAAATGACCCTGTTAGGATAAAGATCCTAGAGATCCTAAGTCATAAGCAAATGACTGCAGAAGAGATCTCCAAGATACTTCGACGCGCTGGTCATAAAAAGGCTACAACTACTATCAGGCATCATCTTGACACTCTCAAGGGTGCTGGCTTGATCGAAGTCACCAAGATGGTACAAGTGAGGGGTGCTGTCAGAAAGTATTACATGCCGACTCTGCGTGCCTTCAGCTATAATGTCCCAAACCTTGAAAAACAATCCAAGCTCATAGAAGACACCAGTTCAAGGTTACTGAAAGTTCTAAAGAACATATTTGAAGACGAAAAATTCGTTACAGAGATTAATGGAAAGGATACCTGCAACCTTTGCAAAGGTGACCACTACAAGGAATACGTTGCAATTGAGGTACTAAACAATGCTTTGGCTAAGACACTTCAAAGTAAAGAATATGCAATAATGATCGGAGGAAAAAGGCAGCCCAAAAAGTGAGATCATTCAAGTGTTATTCTGAATATCCCCTTTGTCTCTTGGTCCTGCAGCATGCTTACCAGTTTCCTTGGCAAGTCTGAAGACGCCTTGTCGCATAGAACAGACATAGTTCGCGGGCATACAAAATTCGTCTTGCGTATCACTATATCATGCGCATTTAACATACTGAGCCGCTCGTCACCCATGCCTAATATAAGGAATGATTCATCTCCAATCATTATCTCTATTCTGACTACTGATGAGTTTGATTTTAGCCTGTGCTTGAATGATTCGTCCAAATCAGCGCAGGCCTTATTAGCTTTTACCCCTATTATGCAGTCACCCTTAGGCGTGAGGTGCTCATCCTTCGTTATTTCAATAGTCTTGGCATGAAGCGATCGAATATTTGGGTGACCATAAAACGTCACCTCATCCTGAACCATCGCGGTTCCTGCCACGATACGTTATTAAAATCATGCAAGATTGCATTTGCTTTAGGCTGTTCTCTCATAGGTAGGCTTAAATTGAAGATTACAAAAAAATTAGATCGAATTGTTACCAGCAGCAGCAGGCTATGACCGAGCCATTACAGTATTTTCCCCAGACGGAAGGCTTTACCAGGTAGAGTATGCAATTGAAACCGTCAGACGTGGAACACTTGCAATAGGCGTTAAAAGTACTGACGGAGTAATCCTTGCAGTAGAGGAAAAAACAAGAAAGCTCCAGATATCAAATGTTACCCAAAAGATCTTCCAAGTCGACGATCACATAGGTGTAGCCGCGGCGGGATACATTCCTGACGCGCGCACTCAGGTCGACCATGCAAGGTTCTTTGCACAGAGCAACAGGCTGATATACGATGAGGCCGTAGATGTTGAAGGTGTTGCTAAGAACCTTGCAGACATGGCTCAGCAATTTACACAGTATGCAGGTGTCAGACCATTTGGCGTTGCTTTAATACTTGCAGGTGTTGACAAGAATGGTTCTGGCCTTTATCTGACAGACCCAAGTGGCACATATATCGGCTATGACGCCGTCGCGATCGGTGCAGGGAGCGATCAAGTGACTGAATTCCTAGAAAAAAGCTACAAGCCGGACGTGGGTCTTGACGAAGGCGCCGCTCTTGCTATTGAGTCAATATATCTGGTTAGTGAGGAAAAGACAAGCACTCGTCACTTGAAGATGGCGATAATCGATACCAAGGCTAAGACAATGCGAAAGGCAGAAGAGGATGAAATTGAAAGATATGCAGCAACTGCTAGAGACAGGGCCTCAAAGCGTGGGGCATGATAAAACCAATTTATACACATCCCGCTAAACTGGATTAACAATGGTAGCGACAATAGGCACGAAAGCTCCAAACCTGGAGGTTTCGACCTGGGTACAGGGAAAACCAACAAACATAGACAAGGAGAGAGGCAACGTTGTTCTAGTTGAAGTGTTTCAGATCAATTGCCCTGGCTGCTTCCTTTACAGCATGCCTGAAGTAATTGATATTTACAGAAGATATAGAGATAAGGGCCTCACGGTTCTGGGTCTTGCAACTGCCTTTGAGGATTTCGATAGGAACAATCTTGAGAACCTTCAAAAGTTAGTCAGTACGGGCGAAATCGTAGGAGAGACATATCGTGCATTCAGTAACAGCGGCCAGGTAAGAGATGGCAACAAGCTACCCTACAAGATATCTTTTCCTGTTGCTATGGACGTGCTAGTCAAGCATTCCGGCCCACTGACCCAGAGCAAGGTCATGGACTTTATCGAAGCCAACATCCCTAGCTTTCGGTCATATGCTGAAAAAGATAGAGAGGTATTGATTGAGCGCGTAAAACAATACCTAAAATCAAAGGAGTATTCGGCCAAGACTTTTGACGAATATGCTTTACGCGGCACTCCATCAGCCATACTTGTCGACAGAAAAGGAGTTTTGAGAGGAACTCACTTTGGATCAAATGGCTTTTTGGAAGGTGCAGTTGAAGAGCTGATAGCGGAGTAATGCCTGATCTTTGGATCACAATACCAGACTCGTCACTTTCAGATGAGCAGACGAAGCGCGACAAAAGCATAAAAATAGCACAATTTGCCCGTGCTTGTTCAATTTTTAGAGTCAAGAGGGTATACATCTATCATGATTCTCTATCTCACTTTGAAAAAGATGACCCGCAATTGCTCAAGACGATACTCCGGTATCTTGACACACCCCAGTACCTCCGAAAAATGCTATTTCCGATGATGCATCAGCTCCAATACGCAGGCATACTACACCCCATAAAGGCGCCCCACCATAGGGTACTCGAAGACATCAAGAAAGTGAAAGCAGGTGACCTCCGCACAGGTGTTATCGTCAAGGTTAAGGGTCAGCTATTTGTTGAAGTAGGACTAGGATCTCTTGTGCCCTTGGTAGGTGAGGGTCTTGAAGGTAAGAAAGTGAATGTCAGGTTCACCTCATCGTACCCAAACCTCAAGGCTGTCCAAGCAACAGAGCAAGACATTCTTGATTATTGGGGCTATGAAGTAAAAGAGGTTCCTTCAATTTCGAAGCTTCTTGCAAGCGTTGAAAAAACCGCCATAATCATTACGTCGAGAAAGGGCCGCTACTTCAAAAACATTGAGGCCGGGATTTCTGAACACGCCAAATTTATTCAGAACATTCTGGTTGCGTTTGGAGCGCCCAAGCACGGCCTTCATGAGATCCTTGCTAAGGAAGGTGCCAGCATCAAGCCCTATGAATATGTTGTAAACATGTTCCCAAATCAAGGCACTGAAACTGTAAGATTGGAAGAAGCTGTACTTGGAGCTCTAGCCATATTGAATAGCACTTTACAGTTAACTGGCCATTCGGCCCGGCCTACCATAAGCCGTAAAAATTCGTTCTGATATGTGGGCTACTCGTTGCCTCCAATAGCAGCGCGTCTATATGTGTGTCTCTCTATGCATGCTCGTGCATTAACCGTCTCACGCTATACCGCCATGCGACAATCTGACAATACACATTCTGAATATTTACTCTGTCGAATTTTCATGTTTTTTACGTATTTGCTATTACCATCTACTTGGGGTCAAATGACTTATTAAAGGGAGGGGATGTGTGGTGCAGTATCTATGGGTCATCGTAAGTATAGTGCCCCAAGAAGGGGTAGCATTGCTTTTAGACCAAGAGCAAGAGCTAAGAGTCTGGAGGCGAGGGTGAGAACCTGGCCCCAGCTTGCAGCAGAAAAGAGCTCACTTTTAGGTTTTGCAGGTTTCAAAGCTGGCGGCATTCATATCTTGACAGTCGACGATAGGGAGAAGACTCCAAATTTTGGCAAGCAGTTGTTGAATCCTGCAACTGTAATTGCTACGCCGCCGATCAGGATTATCGGTATTCGCGGCTACAGACACGATCTTTACGGTCAACACGCTATATTTGATGTTCATGCGAAGGACCTGCCAAAAGAGCTGTCGCGCAAATTTGACGCGAAGAGTACTGATGATGGATTTTCAAAGGCAGAATCCCTCCTCAATAGAGCAAGTGACGTGATGGCGGTAGTTACGGTATCTCCAAATTCAATTGGCCTTGCACAAAAAGTACCTTTCGTTTTTGAAGTGGCAGTTTCCGGCAAGGACGCTAGGTCGCAATATGATTATGTAAAAAGCATTCTGGGAAAGGAAATAAAAATAACTGATATTTTTCAAATTGGACAGAACATCGACGTTTTTGGCATAACCCGTGGCAAAGGAATAGAAGGACCCATTACTAGGTTTGGCGTTAAGAGAAAACAACACAAATCAAGAAAGAGTGTCCGCGCTGTCGGTACATTGGGTCCAATCTCACCCGCGGTAGTCATGTATACTGTCGCTAGGCAGGGTCAAAGGGGATTCCATCAGAGAACTGAATACAACAAGCGCATACTGATAATCTCAAACACAGACAAGGATGCACAGAATTCAATAAATCCCCCAGGCGGCTTTAAACACTTTGGGCTAGTTAGAGGCGACTACATTGTGGTAAGAGGTTCAGTCCCAGGCGTTCCAAAGCGGTTGGTAAAGATGAGGCAGCCAATACGCGGTGTGTCGAAGAAGGTGCTTGAGCCAAAGGTCTTGGAGGTAGTTGTTAGATGAAAGCCAAAGTTATTGGACTAGATGGCACAGAATCTGGTGAGATAGAACTACCTGCAGTTTTTGATACCCCATACCGACCCGAAGTGATTCATAAAGTATACGTGAACGTCCTTTCGCATTCGTACCAAAGACAGGGACGATATCCAGCAGCTGGCGAGATGGTCAGTGCTGAGTCCCGCAACACAGGGCTTGGGATTGCCCGCCTTGCAAGGGCTCGAGGAGAAGGCTTTCCTAGGGCAGGCCAGGCTGCAGGTGTTGCTGGCGTAAGACACGGACGAGTTGCTCACCCGCCAGAGGCTTGGAAAATCATTTACAAAAAAATCAACCATAAAGAAAAACAGCTCGGGCTTTGCTCTGCAATAGCAGTTACAGCCAAAAAGGAGATGGTACAACGACGTGGCCACAAGATAGGTAATGAGGTCAAACTTCCTCTAGTTGTTTCAAACGACATTGAATTGATAGCAAAAACCAAAGATCTCAAGAATGCGCTGATACGTCTTGGGCTGGGGGATGACATTGCTCGGGCAAGTCTGGTACGAAAGGCAAGATCAGGAACCCCAAGGCGCAGGGGAAGGTCAACTCGCTCTGGAATAAGTGCCCTCATTATAGTTGGAAATAATGACTCTAAACTTGTCACGCTTTCCCAATCAATACCAGGCGTTGACATCAAGCATGCCAAGGATATTAGTATCCTTGATCTGGTGCCTGGCTCAAAGCCAATAAGGCTAACAATCTTCTCTCAGGGTGCAGTTGAATACATGAAAAGCCTGCAGGCACCCCTGCACAAGGTTTTGGAGGTTATCGGAAAGTGAGCAAGGAAAGAGCAATGAAGTCAGTCCCTGAAGCACAAAAGCAACAAGCAGCAGCGCCTAGGCCAAAGAGTAATATGACTTCAGAGCAAGCAGCTACTATGATACTCGCCCCATATGTTACAGAGAAGACATTCAACCATATAGAAAAAGAGAACAAGCTTGCTTTCATTGTAGCAGAAAATGCTACCAAGAAGCAGATCATTGATGCCATCAATATTCTCTATGAAGCTGACATAGAGGAGGTTAACACTACGAGGACAATTCGTGGCAAGAAAGCCTTTGTCAAGTTCAAGACGCCTGAAGGAGCAAGAGATCTTGCAACAAAGTTGGCTTTAGTATAGAAGGGCTTTCTTCTCGTTAGATTTAAAAGTGGCCAGAAAGCCAGAGATCGAGTGATCTAATTGGTACGTGAGTTTAAGTTTAAAGGTTACAGTCCTGAACAATTGCAATCGCTTTCAATAGAGAATCTGCTCCCGCTTCTCAATTCAAGACAGCGCAGATCGCTTGATAAGCGCGTGAGTTCTTATATGAATGACGAAAAAAGAAAGCTTCGAGAGAAGCTCAAGCTCGCGAGAGACGGAAAGCTCAAGGGTCAATTGAGGACACATGCTCGCGATATGATTATTCTTCCCGACATGGTTGGCCTGACTATTTACGTTCATAACGGCAAGGATTTTGTACAGGTTAACATGAAGCCAGAAATGATAGGACATTACCTTGGTGAATATGCGATTACAAACAAGCGTGTTCAGCACGGCACACCGGGTGTAGGCGCGTCAAGATCGAGCCTGTACGTTCCACTAAAGTGATAAGTATGCCACAGTTTGGTTATGCCTTTCAAAGTTACGATAAAACAAAACATGTACGTGCTTCAATACGCGAAAAAGATATATCTCATAAACATGCCCGGGAGATAGCTGTCGCCATTAAGGGCAGGTCAATTGAAAAGGCACGGGAGTTACTTGAGAATGTTATTTCCCGCAAGGAAGCTATTCCATACCGCCGGTACAATAACGAGGTGGCACACAGGTCGAATATACGTGATGGATTTTTTGCTGGCAGATTCCCCAAAAAGGCAGCATCTGAATTCCTCAGAATTTTAGACAATCTTGAATCTAATGCTGAATACAAGGGTATGGATCTTGACAGACTCCGAATCGTCAATGCAGCAGTGCATAAGGGCGCAAAGCTTAAGCGGTTCCAGCCCCGAGCAATGGGCAGATCAAGTCCAAAGTTTGACACCTTGGTTCATGTAGAGCTTGTTGCACAGGAGGCAAGCGATAGAGAATGAGTGCAGTCAAAAATGTAATTAAGAATAACTTTCGCAACATGGAGCTCAATGAATTTCTTGCTGAAGCGCTCAAGGACGCCGGGTATGGAGGCATTGAGGTGCAAAAGACTCCTGTTGGGGCAAGGCTAACTGTCTATGTTACGAGGCCTGGACTTGCTATTGGCAGGAAAGGCGTTGGCATCAAGGACCTCATGACCAAGATCGAGCAAAAGTTCGGCCTACAAAACCCTCAGATTTCAGTTCTTGAAATTCTAAACCCTGAGCTTAATCCGCAGATAATGTGCAATAGAATTGCTCAGCTTATTGAGCGAGGCACCGCCTTTAGGCGAGCAGCCATGTGGTCGCTCAATACAATCATGAGCGCCGGCGCGCTGGGAGTTGAGGTTGTGATTTCTGGCAAGCTTAGAACAGAGCGCGCTCACTTTGAAAAACATACAATCGGCATTGTACCAAAGAGCGGCGAGGTTTCCGATAAAATAGTCAAGACAGGGATTACTCATGTGCTAACCAAGATGGGCCTAATGGGGATCCAGCTGAGAATTGCATCCAAGGTAGCACTACCGCAAGAATTTGAGTTTAAGAATGGAGATGCAGACATTCAGGCATCAGCAACTCAGCCAAGTCCTCAAACCGAAGAATCCCCCAAGAATGAACAGACGTCAGCAGCAGGTGAAGAACAAAAAGGAGGCAAGCAGGATGGCGAGACTTAAGCTAAAGACATTACGAGAGATGAATGATCAGGATCTTAGTGACAAGCTTGCCGAGCTCAAAACTGATCTTGGAAAGCTTCAACTTGAAAAGTCAAAGGGCACCTTGAAGAAGCAGACTGGCAGTATTAGATGGCTCCGGCGAGATATTGCTCGCATGAAGACAATAATGAACGAGAGAAAAGGGCAGAAATGACTCCAAATTGCGAAAATGTTCTCTCGCGTGAGATCGTGGGCCTTCCGGCAAAAATACTTGAATCATCAGATTCAACTTTACAGGGCATCGTCGGCACAATTGTATTTGAAACGAAGAATACAATATTCATAAGGAAAGATTCTATTGTAAAGCAGGTAGCAAAAAGGGCAGCAAAAAAGCTCCAGCTTCAAACTCCCTCTTGCGCTTGCTTTATAAGTGGTTCTGCATTGATAGGAAGACCTGAGGATCGTATTTCACGGTTAAACAATGGGTGATATGATAAATTATGGTTAGAAACATTGGTATCTCAGTTGCTTCCCCTCGGAAGGCTTGTGAAGACAAGTTCTGTCCATTCCACGGTACACTGCCCGTAAGAGGCAAATTGTTGGCAGGCACTGTATCAAGTGCAAAGGCACCTAAGATGGTCGTAGTATCAAGAGAATATCCTAGAAGGGTCGCAAAGTACAAGCGTTTTCAGAGAAGCAAATCGAAAGTGCATGCGTATCTTCCATCCTGCCTCGAGGTCAAAGAGGGCGAGGAGGTAAGGATTGCAGAGTGCAGACGACTTGCTAAGACAGTTTCATTTGTAGTGATTGAGGTGAACACAAAGGATGGCGGCAGGAGCTAAGTCAAGAGCAGTTTCTGCAAAGGGAGTAGAGGAGTTCCGCCCGTATATTACAAGGGCCATTCCAGTTACAGCAAGCCTAGTATGCACTGACAATACCGGTGCGAAGATATTGCGCATTGCGCAAGTGACAAGGTACAAAGGAAGGCACTCTAGGCAGCCGGCAGCAGCAGTTGGCGATTTCGTTACTGTGACTGTCAAGAAAGGTCCTGCAGAGTTGCGCAAGCAGATATTTGGTGCAGTCATCGTCAGGCAGAAGTATCCAATAAGGAGGCTTAACGGTGTGCGCGTAGCGTTTGAAGACAATGCTGCAGTTCTCGTGACACAAGAAGGCGAAATCAAAGGAACAGACATTAAGGGACCCGTAGCATCAGAGGCTGCAGAGAAGTGGCCAAGAATAGCTAACTTGGCGGGCATGATAGTATAGGTGAAAATTATGGCAGGTATTAATCCAAAACTGATCCATATTCCTAAGCACCAGCGCGATAAGATGGTTGGTGCTGTACTAGAGGACTCACTGCGCAAACAGTATGGAAGAAAGAACATACGTGTGGTCAAGGGTGATTCCGTCCGGATAATGCGAGGAGAATACAAGGGAGTAGAAGGCAAAGTCGAAAAGGTAAACACTGAGCATGCGACATTTCACATTGAAGGTATTCAGAGAGAAAAGATCCGTGGAGGTCAAGTCAAGGTTCCAATTCATTCTTCAAATGTGACGGTTATTTCTCTAAATCTTGACGACGACTATAGATCACGTAAGCTCCAGGGAGCAACTAAGGTAGAGTCAGCAGCAGCCTCTTCCGAAAAAAAGGAAGAAAAAGGAGGAAGATAATGAATAATGGGCAAGAAAGGTCGTGATACTAGAATAAAAAGACAGCTAGCACCAACCTTCTGGGCCATTAAGAGAAAAGAAGGTAAGTTTGTCATGAGAGTCAACCCGGGGCCTCACCCTGGGAAGAGGGCCTACCCTCTAGGCATGGTCTTGCGTGATGTGCTCAAGGTTGCAAGCACAGGATATGAAGTAGACAGGATTTTGAAGGCCGGTAAGGTCAAAGTGGACGGAGTATTAAGACGCGATCCCAATTTTGCTATTGGATTGATGGACGTAGTGGAGCTAGCGATGGGCCAAGCATATAGGATGGTTCCAAAGAATGGAGTCTCATTGTCTCCAATTGCAATTGAGGAGGCAGAAAAAGGATTGAAGCTGATCAAGATTACAAGCAAGGCTAGTATCAGAGGCAAAAGGATACAATACGGCTTTCATGATAGCAAGACACTCATAAGCGATCAAAATCTGAAGGTTGGTGACAGCTGTGTTGTCAGTCTGCCGGCGGTCAATATCACCAGCCATATTGCTTTTGAAAAGGGCGCTACAGCGCTTATCATCACAGGCGAAAATGCTGGCGCGTTAGGCAAGATTGAAGACATTCAAGATGGGGTATTCTCTCTTCCAAAGCGAGCACTTGTTTCATTTGACGATAAATCAGTAGAATTGCCAGTTCAAATGGTAATGGCTGTCGGAACTGACAGACCGGTGATTAAGGTGAATTAAGGTGACCCAGCAACAAATACAACAGCAACATGACATGAAAAGGATAAACATCCATAAGGTAGTGATAAACATTGGAGTCGGGAGGTCCGGCGAGCCCATAGACAAAGCAAAGAATGCTCTGCTTGAGCTGACAAATCAACAGCCAGCTGTACGTGGAGCGAAAAAGACTGTGAGGGATTTTGGTATTCACAAGGGTGAGCCCATAGGGGTAGTTGTGACCCTGAGGCGAGAGCCGGCAATTGAATTCCTAAAACGCATAATAGCAGCGAAGAAGAATGTGCTCAAAGCGTCATCATTTGATAATTATGGGAATATCTCTATTGGCATACATGAGCACATTGACATCCCAGGTACAAAGTACAATCCTGAGATCGGTATCTTTGGCATGGACGTTAACATTGTGCTTAACAGACCTGGATATAGGATTGCTAGGAAGAGCAGAAGGAGCGCCAAGATAGGCAAGACGCACAGGATAAACAGAGAAGAGGCGGTAGAGTTCTTTAAACAGCAATATGGAGTAGAGGTTGAATAAACAAATGCCAAAGCCCAGAGAGTATGAATTAACAGGAAGAAAGAAGCTTACCCACGGCAAGGGCGTTAGATGGTGCAAAAGGTGTGGTTCATATAATGGACTGATACGCGCATACAACTTGATGCTTTGTAGGCAGTGCTTTAGAGAAGTTGCTAATAGCATAGGATTTACTAAGTACGAGTAGGTGAACAAAGGAGAAAATGCCAGCATTAAATGTTCTATCTAACCTCTTTACAACCATTTACAATAACGAGTCGAGGAGAAAAAGGGAGTGCATGGTAGTGCCTGCATCCAAGTTTGCGAGTGAAGTGCTGCGCGTGATGCAGAAACATCGCTACATCGGGGAGTTTGAGCAGATTGACGATGGCAGAGCCGGCAAGTTTAGAATTCAGCTTTTAGCCAAGATAAACAAGTGCGGCATCGTTACGCCACGCTTTTCAGTTAAAAAGAACGGCTACTTTGGCTGGGAAAGACAGTTCCTGCCGGCGTACACGATGGGCATACTTCTTGTATCCACCAGCAAAGGCATCATGTCTCACCATGAAGCCCAGGCGCAGAACCTCGGAGGAGTTTTGGTTGGCTACGTCTACTGAGCATGAAATAACAGCACAAGTTGAAGCTCCTGCTAGTGTCACGATAAGAAAGGAAGGTAACCTCATAGAGGTCAAGGGCAAACTTGGCAAGGTAAAGAAGGATTTCACAAAGCTTCCAGCTACAGTGACGGTAGAAGGCAATAGGATAACAATAAAACCCTATGGAACGCGAAAGCGCGACCTTGCTGTGACAAATACCGCGCGCAGCGTAATCACAGGAATGATAAAAGGTGTGGAGAAAGGCTATACGTATAAGCTTAAGATCATATTTGCACACTTTCCAATTTCTGTCAAAGTAAAGGGCAAAGAGATACATGTCGAGAACTTTTTTGGTGAAAGGTCGGCAAGGATTTCTCACATAATAGGAGATGCTACTAAGGTGAGCGTCGTCGGAGAGGATGTCGTCATTCAGGGCCCGAGCCTAGAGGATGTTTCCCAGACGGCTGCTAACATTGAACTATCGACTAAGACAAAAGGGAAGGACCAGCGAGTGTTCCTCGATGGGCTTTACATATACTCTAAAGAAGAAGGTATAGAATAAGTAAGCAAGCCCAAAGATTTATTTTGTCCTTGGATTTGCTGTAATAGTGCGCCGCTCTAGCTCAGCATGGTAGAGCAAATTCGCTGCGCGATATTGTGCTCCGAAGCTTAACTGGCTGTTAACCAGTGGGTCGTCAGTTCGAGTCTGACGAGCGGCGCTATGATTATAATCATAATCATAATTGTTTTTCCGCGCACCTTCGTAGATTTTAACCCAAAAACCCTGGATATGAAGAATTTGTTCCCAAGGTGATCTTTCAAAACTCGATTTTTGAAATATTTTCATATCGAAATTATATCGAGTGCAATCGCGTCAGCAAGCAGATCGAGGTGATGGCTTGCAACAACGTAACCATTCTTGATATCACTTGAAGCAAGCCACCGATTCGAAGAGCTGAAGAGCCTCTCTTTTTTTATCCTCTTTTCTATCTCCTCTACGTCAAGCTCCTTCTCTTCGACTTCTTCAGTATCATTGTACTTGATAGTCAAAAGTACCTTCTGGACAAGAACCCTGCGCCCAAAGCGCTGTGAAAAATCACGGGCATTTTCGTCAATTTGAAGTACTTTCATTTTAATCTGCAGCCTGTTGAGAGCATCACGGCTTGTAAGGAGCCTGTCGTCAACGAACCTGTCATAACTCATATGTATACATCCTAGAGGATTATTCGCTGCGTATATATAATGTCAGCCCTTGACTGGTTCAAAAAAGTAATATGGAGTCCCATTAGGCCTCACGCCGCACCTCACCATTTTCACCTTTAAGCCCTCTCTCAACTCGAGGGTCCCAAACGATCCAATGAGTTTAATTCCTGACATTTCAACAAGACCATAGCAACCTTCCATGCCTTTGAGATATGACTGTGTGAAATGTACCAAAGTTCCGCTTGTATCAATAATTTGAAGTGATGTCTTTGAAAGACATTGAGGGCAATAACTAGATGGTGGCCATACTTTAGCATTGCAGGAGGTACAGATTGGCAACCGAAATTCACCTTTATTCAAGTTTTCAATGAACTCCTGCAAGAGATCATCACACACCCATGACAATTACTGACGCTGAAGAGCCAGCTGCAGCTAGATTGTGAACAAGTCCGGTCTTGCAGTTCTTTACTTGCCTCTTTCCTGCTTTCCCAGCAAGCTGAGATGCGATTTCTGCAACTTGCGCCACGCCAGTGGCTCCAACAGGATGGCCACATCCAATTATACCTCCTCTTGGGTTTATCACTATTTGTTCTTGGTTGACGAATTTTCCTCCTTCTCCCTTCTTTGCAAACCCTAGATCTTCGTATGCTAAGATTTCAAGAATTGTAAATGCATCATGCAGTTCTGCCACATCTATCTGCGATAGTTTTGTATGCGACATTTCAAAAGCTGTATGAGCGGCCCGCTTGGCTGCCTCAATTGTTGTGAGATCAGCTGTCGCTCTTGCAAAACTGGCTGAGGTTGTTTGCTGACCTATTCCCTTTATGAAGACAGGGTTGTCGAGGCTGCGTGCTTTTTCTTCAGATACTAATAGTATCGCAGACGCGCCCTGGCATGGGGCGGAACAGTCTAGTAGCTTGATAGGAGAGGCTATCTTTCTTGAATTCATCACTTCTTGTAAGGTAACTTCCTTCCCAAAAAGGGCGAGAGGATTTTTAGTGGCATTTTTATGGTTCTTAACAGAAACCATAGCCATCTGTTCTTCAGTTGTGCCGTATTTTCTCATGTGGGCTTTCGCAAATATTGCGGCCCAGTGTACTGGAAACATAAAAGCTCCTCGAGTAACATCCCACAACAGCCTGTTACCGGGGCTGTCTACCTTTTCTGCGCCAACCACTAGCGCCGTATCACACAAGCCAGACGCAATAATTGCAAAAGCAGAAGTTACAGCATTAGTGCCTGAGTTACAGAGATTGTCTATGCGATGTGAAATCCTTGGACGTATACCAAGCATTTCAGATATTATCGCAGAGCTGTATTGGTCAGTCGCACAGCTAGAAAACAAGACAGCATCAATTTCCTTTGCAGAAATGCCGCTCTCCATTATTAGCTGTACGGAAGGCTCGCAGGCCAGCTCAAATAAAGACATCTTTGAGCCTTTGGTAAATGTTGAGGTTGCCCATGAGGACACTGCTACCATGCGCATTTTAGAAGGTTGATAGCATCTCCTTAAATGAGCTTTCTGAGTCACCAACAGGGTTAAACTGGAGAATGGGTAGAGTAATTCCTGCCGAAAGAAATTTTGAAATTGATTCTCTACAGTCTTCGCTGCTGCCGCAAATTACAAGTGAGCTGAGCATCCTATCAGAAACAAATTTTGCTGCACTATTTGCACCTGCCTTTCTATACTCTGCATTTATCTCCTCAACTTCAATCTTGAAGCCATTCTCTGCAAGAAATTTGCTATAGTACTTTCCAACTGCAACATAAAACGCAAGAGTTGTCGCTGCGCGATCTCTGGCTTTTTCTGGGTCTTTATTCGATATCGCGCATATAAACGAGCAAGCAATTTCAAAGCCTTTTCCTCTTGTAGCTTGCTTTAATTCAGTTGTGGTCCTTATCAATTCTTCAAGAGGCCTCAAAAATAATAATGTGCCATCTGCTAGTTTCGATGCCATAGAGACCATTTTTTTGTTGACAGCCGCCATAAAAATTGGAATATTAGTCCTTTGGGGCTGATGCAATATCTTGAAATTGTTTATTTTGAAAAATTCGCCATTATATTTTACATTTTCCCCTTTAGTCATGAGCCTGAGGCATTCAATGTATTCTTTCATACGGCTGGCGGGCCTATTGAACTTCAGACCATGCCAGTTTTCAACAATAGCTGCAGTGCTTGTTCCAAGACCGATAATTGTCCTGTTATCTGAAAGCATGTCAAGAGTGGTGGCCGCCATGGCGACGGTTGCCGGCGTCCTTGAATAAATGCTAACAATCGATGTACCAAGCCTTATTTTTTTAGTGACCTGGGACATGGCGCCAAGAGTTGCAAATGATTCCCGCCCCCAAGATTCTGGAACCCATAATGAATCAACATTTTCTTGCTGATCAGCCATCCTGGCGCATAGAAGAATCTCGCGCATGGAAAGTAAGGGACCGAGACTGTATCCCAACTTTTGCACAGTCATGATAGTTTCGCTTCCTTGATCTCTTTGGATGCTTCTTCGATGTCCTTATGAGAATCAATTGAGCGCCAGAAAACATCTTTGTATTTCACACCCAGAAGCTTTGCCTCTTTTGCTAACGCCGGCAGAGCAGTAACCTCAATGTTGCCTTCTTGAGGCAGGTATCTAAATACTTCTTGAGTAAAGCGATATATGCCAGCATTAATCCACGTGTCAGGGATTTCTGGCTTTTCAACAAATCTAAGGACTTTTGAATTCTCATCAAGTTCAACCACTCCAAACGGGCTACGGAGAGGAACAACCGCAAGGGCATTTGAATTCGCAATATTCAACCTGTTTGGGTCAAGCTCTGTAAGAATATCTCCGTTTAATACGAAAAATGAATCTTGGCTTGAAAGAAGTTCTTTAGCATTCAAAAGTGCTCCCCCGGTTCCGAGTGCCTTGTCCTCAAATGAGTACTCGATTCGGGAATCAAATCTGGCGCCATCGCCAATATGGTCAATTATCTGCTGTTTCATATATCCCGCGCATATGACAAAGTCTTTTATACCAAATTTCCTAAGCCATCTTAGCTGCCACTCGATAATTGGGACATTAAAGATCTCTATCATGGGCTTAGGTCTTGTGTCGGTAAGGGGCTTTAGCCTTTTTCCAAAACCCCCAGCAAGAATCGCTGTCTTCATGACACCAATAAGCTTGCCAAGATTGTATAAAATGTTACTCGCTAGGATGCATGCACGTCCGGTTAAGATGTTTTTGCTTCAAAGTTTGTAACGTCCCAAGTGGATGTATCGATGCCTGCACTTCTTTCGCATACCCTGTCGTCAATAGGCTTTACTTTAAAAGTCAATCATGTGTGTCAAGCCCAGAACCGATACGCCTTTTCATTTCTGAGCGGGCTCTTTTCTCCTTGTAGCGAGTAGTTTTCTGTCTGTTACAAGCTTCCATGCGCCGAGCCCTATTAGGATTCCTCCCATTGCTGTTGTAGAGCCAATCGTGCGTAATGTGTTTGAGGAATCTTCGGATGCAAGTGCGCCCTGTGCAACGAGCGCAATCATTCCTGCAACGATGAGACTTCCATTTACAAACAAGAGCGCAGAAACAATAGGGGCATATTCTTTGCGAGCAATTACAAATGCAATTATTGACATTACGACTGCACCCCCGCCAAAGGCTGCACCTCTAACTGCCTCGTCAAAAGGCAAGAAACCCTCTCTGTCTGGAGAGGATGCCGCGACTGCAACATCGGCTCCGTAGACTATCAGGAGTATCAGCGAGGCAATAAGGAGCCCTGTCGCAATTCCCGTAGGCATATAGATAATAGCCTATGACAGATTTAATAAACGTAGCTTCTATGCGTTATCTGTGAGTGCAAACATCAAAGACATTCTATATTCTACCATAGATAGAATCGGCAAAGCAAAAATCCGCATGGAAGTTATTGGCGAGATTGAAAGGTCGGAACAATACTGTAATGAAATTCTTGAAAAATGTAAAAGTAGGATGGGCGATGATTTAGATGACGAGTCGTTCGGAACTTTATGTGAAGCATTGCTCCATTTCATGCTGACTGCTTCCTTACTTCCTTCCGAGAGGAAGGTCAACTGGAAAGGCGCAGAATTGGACCTAGTTGTTCCTTCACTAAAAATGCTGAGCAAAAGCCCGGAAAAAGCTCTAGTCATTCAAATAACAAAAAGAAATGCAGAGCTGACAAAGATAAAGCATGCCGAATCTGTGCAGCCTCACAATGGAAATATTTGGATCGTGTCAGCAAAGCGGCTAGAGATAGATCATAAAAATTATTACATTGGATCAACACAGTTCCCTTACTCGAGGATCATCTTAGATATCAATGCCTTCCTCGTTCGCAAGGGAGATCGTGGACTCAAGCTCTTACATGGACAATAATTTGTCAAGGTCCAAATCATGTTCTAACACCTTGCCAATAGCAGCGTAATTAGCTCCTTTTGAGAAAGGAATTACGGCTAATACTTTGATATGTGTGAGCCTCTCAAGAACTTCAGCTGTCTTTTGCTCTACTATGTTAGGTTTTTTTGATGTTTTATTCAAAATTATTCCTCTGATTTTGAGGCCAAACTTTTTGCAGGCCATTACCGTGAGCAAAGTGTGGTTCAGGGTTCCAAGCTTAGCTGTCGAGACAATGATTACAGGTAAGTCTATCTGCTTTGCAAAACCTGCAACACATTCTTTTTCAGTCAACGGAACCATGATGCCACCGATGCCTTCCAAAATTAGAAAATCGTGTTTTCTTTCAAGCTTTTTCAACTCCTGCACGGCTTTTTTGATATTGACTGGAACGCCATGCTTTAGCTCCGAAGCAACTAGAGGTGAGGCCGCTATTGAGTAAAAGAAAGGATTGAGGTTGCAGTCAGGATCGTTAATCCCAGATGCCTTGGCAAGTATTGCGGTGTCCTGAGACCGGTATTTTGTTGAAAAAACTCTGTTTGCAGTTGCAAAAGGTTTCATGACGCCCACATCTATTTTTCGCTTTCTCAGAGCCCAGGCGAGCCCTGCACCTACTGCTGTCTTGCCCACTCCTGTGCTTGTCCCTGTTATGAAGATGCCACGCATGGAAATGTTATTAGAGCTGCTGACAAAACATGCATTTAACTGAATTGAACCTGACAAATGCAGACAAAGACTTTGTATGGCATCCGTACACCCAGATGAGAGATTGGGTAAAATGGAATAACAAGGTAATCGTCAAAGGAGATGGCTTTTACCTCGTTGACAGCGAAGGGAGAAAATACCTTGATGGCAGTGCTAGCATGTGGTGCAACGTCTGGGGGCATACTCAGAACAAAGTTGTTCAGGCCATGATAGATCAGCTAAAAAAGGTCCCGCATTCTACTCTGTTCGGACTTGCCAATGCTCCGTCCATAGAGCTTGCTGAAAGACTCCTTAGGCTGGCAAGGGGGATGCATAAGGCATTCTATACTGACAACGGTTCTACCGCAATTGAGGTTGCAATGAAGATGGCTCTCCAATACTGGTATAATAAGGGCAAAGACAAAAAAAAGGAATTCATCTCACTCGACCACGGATATCATGGCGACACAATCGGCGCGATGTCTGTTGGTTACATTGAGAATTTCTTCAGAGTATACAGACCGCTCTTGTTGAATGTGCACAGGGTTCCAAGCCCGCTCCTCTATGGGAGCAGATTTACAAATGAACGCGACCTAGTAGAATGGTGTCTTGAGAAAACTGAGAATACTATTAAAAGACATAAGGATCGGTGCGCCGCTCTCATTATGGAAAGCGGGGCTCAGATCGCAGGAGGAGCGATTATTTTCCCTACAGGATATCAGAAAAAGGTAGCAAGGCTGTGCAGAGATTATGACATCTTGCTGATTCTAGACGAGATTGCAACCGGGTTTGGTAGGCTTGGAAACGTCGTAGAATATCTTGCACAGAGGTCACAACCAGACATTGTATGCTTTGGAAAAGCCCTTACTGGAGGCTATTTCCCCCTAGCAGTAACTCTTGTTACACGTCGTATCTTTGATGCATTTCTGGGAAAATATCGTTATAACAAGCACCTATACCATGGTCACACTTTTACAGGTCATCCTACAGGATGCGCCGCTGCTCTAGCAAACATAGAGAATTACCAAAACCATGATCTAACCCAGCAAATCAAAGTGAGCGCCGAATATATAGCGTCAAGACTGCCTGAATTTTTGAAATCGCCCATAGTAGCTGATATCCGACACAAAGGTCTGCTCGCTGGAATTGAGCTGGCAAAAAACAACAAGCCGATTATCTTTTTGAAAAATAAAGAGATCATAAACTACTTTATAATGCAACAAGCACTAAAGATGGGCGTGCATATGAGGCCCCTTGGCAACATCATGCTCTTGATTCCGCCTCTGGGGATTGAAAAGTGCGATCTCGAGAAGCTGCTCAATGTACAGCTTATATTATTGAGAAAGATAGAGGAGCTATCTTAGCTCCCTCAATTTCGTGTATAGCGTAGCTTTTGAGATGCCCAGACTCTTTGCTATTCTTGTTTTCGGGTGATTTTCTGCAAGCAGACTAATGAGCTTATCTTTGTCAACTACCTTTTGAGGCCGACCAATGCCTTTTCCTGCCGCCTTGGCTCGGTCCATGCCATCCTTTGTTCTCTGAACTAGAAGCTCACGTTCTCTCTCGGCAGCCCATGTCAGGATTCCAATCATAAGCTTTCTGATACTGGACTCTGTGGTTTGGAGAAATGATTCTCTAGGCGAGCATGAAATCAAAGATGCATAGTGCTCTACTGCCTTTATCGCATCTAGCGTATCCCAAAAAGTTCTTCCAACGCGTGATAATTCATAAACTAAAACGGCATCTACTTCCGTCATTTTTACCAGCTCAAGCATTTCTTGAAATCCGCGCCTTTGGGTAGCGGGAACCTTACCACTGATAGCAGGATCTTCAAAAGAGTCAAGGATCAGGTAATCGTTTCCTTGTGCCCATTTTTCAAGAGCAAGCTTCTGATTCTGGACAGTCTGTTCTTCCGTGCTTACACGCAGGTATGCAAAGGCATATTTCATATTCCATTCTAGGCGCCGCAATATAATTATCATATTGTCAAGAAAAGTGTTCAAAAAGGGTAGCGCAAATAAATAGACGCGTCGATCATAAGCTATGACAAACCAAGAGTAAAAAAACGGTACTCATTTTTGTACAGTATAGAAAGCGTTCCATTTTTGAACTGTGTCGCAATGTCCCGTTATGTAACGAAAACCGCCATTTCTGCTTTCCACACCTAGTAAGAAACGATCTATCAACCGTTGGGTCTTTTTGGCTGTCTGGAGCCCCCCTTTAATGTTGTTTTTGAAAAAGTACGTAACTTATCATATTTAGATAACATGAATATTTCTTCAAAAAAGATCCTCTTCCCTCAACATCTTTCGAATCACAGCAGGCTGCTGGGACCAAATCAAAATGACCTATTTTGATTAGGTGTTCTAGCCCAAGGCTTTGGGCCAATACGAGAAGTGATAATGAATTATTGTTCGAGACAGTGGATGTACAATTAAGAGGACATTTTGCATGATTCCATATTGGAGAGTTTTTTAATTCTTGGTCTAAATACGCGGCATACAAACTATGACGAGATATTTCTAAATTCGAATTTAGAAATGCCTCCCTAGAACAGGGCTTTCGGACAGAAATTTTAATTACCGGCTCTAACTTGCTTGACATTATGACGGTTTCGGGCTTCCTTCAGGGTTGTACGGAGAAAGTACTCGCCGGTGGCTCAATTACCTTAGAAGAAGCAGAGGGTCTGCTTGGCACCGATGACATCATGCTCCTTGCTGATTGTGCGAATACTATCACTCGAACGTTTAACGGGGATACGGTAGATGTCGAAGTCCTGGTAAATGCAAAATCTGGCAGGTGTCCAGAGGATTGCTCATTTTGTGCACAATCCTCGTTCTACGATACCGGTATTAACAAATATCCTTTATTGCCGAAAGAAGAGTTGGTCGAGAAGGCAGCAAAGGCCAAGGAAGTGGGGGCTACAAGTTTTTGCTTGGTGTGCGCTTACAGAGATCCGCCTGAGAAGGACTTTCAACACATCTGTGAAGCGATAGAAGAGATTAGATCCAAATTGGATATCGATGTCAATGTCTCTCTGGGGTTTATAACATTAGACAGGGCGAGAAAGCTAAAGAAGCTGGGAGTCAAGCGTTACAACCATAACCTAGAAGCTGCAGAGAGCTATTTTCCTAATATCTGCAATACGCATGACTTCTCTGACAGAGTAAATACTGCGAAAATTGTCAAGGAGGCAGGATTACAGCTGTGCTCTGGGGGCATCATAGGTATGGGCGAAACTCCTAGACAGAGGCTAGAGCTAGCCTTCTCTCTTGCGTCACTCCGCCCCGAGGAGGTTCCGATCAATATTCTGATAGGTAGAGAAGGGACTCCACTTGGGAGTCTTAAGCCGATGGATCCTCTAGAGGCAATCAAGACAATTGCGGTGTGGCGTTTCATAATGCCAAAAACTATTCTCAAAATAGCTGGTGGACGAGAAGTACATCTCAAGCATAATGATAAACTGGCTCTCAAGGCAGGAGCAAATGGTATTATCACCGGCGGCTACCTGACTACGGGAGGAAATACGACTAAAAAGGACATTGCGATGATAAAAGAAATTGGGCTCAAGCCATAAGACCACCTTCGTTAAGGATCAGCTTGATTTTCTTGAAAAGAGCGGGTTATATCGTCATCTTAGGACGGTGGTTGCTAGAGGTCCGATGGCCAATGTCGACGGCAAGGAAGTCATCAATCTTTGCTCCAATGACTATCTCGGGCTCTCTCAAAACAAGCAAGTAATCGAGAAAACTATTACGGCACTGAGTGAAGAAGTATCACAGTGTGGTTCAAGGTTAATTGCAGGCAACCATCCAAAAATCATCGAGCTTGAAGGCCTGCTTGCATACCATCGTAGGACAGAATCAGCCCTTCTATATCCTACAGGTTACACTGCTAACTTGGGCATAGTAACGACAATTGCAGATAAGAACTCAACGATATTTAGCGACGAGCTGAACCATGCTAGCATAGTGGATGCATGCCGGCTGAGCGGTGCGACAATTGTTGTCTTCCGGCATAATGACACCGATCATTTACAAGAGCTAATGCGGTGCGGCCGAGGCAGAAAAATTGTGATAACGGAAGGTATCTTTAGCATGGACGGCGACATGGGAAAACTATCAGAAATAAAGAGCATAGCAGACCATCATGATGCAATAACCATCATTGACGATGCACATGGTGACTTTATCTTTGGCCCCGCCTTTTCAGGCATGCCAGCTAAAATGGGAGTAAACTTTGACATCCATGTCAGCAGTATGAGTAAGGCGCTGGGTTGCTTTGGAGGCTATGTAGCCACTACATTCCCCATTAGAGAACTGTTGATCAATACATCAAGGCAATTTATCTATACTTCAGCCCTGCCTGACCACTTATGCTCTGCAGCAATTACCGCTATTCCAATAGCAAAGAGTGGATATTTGCAAAAGAGGCTTCAATGGAATATCCTCTATTTTTCAGAGGCAATCAAAAGGCTAGGATTTAAAGTTGGAAACTCTATAAGCCAGATAATTCCAATCTTAGTTGGAAAAGAAGTACAGGCCCTAGAGCTTTCTAAAGAATTGCTAGAGGAGGGGGTTTTTGCTCAAGCAATTCGGTATCCGACGGTCAAAAAGGGTCATGCTCGCCTCAGAATTTCACTGAATGCCATGCACCGCCAAGAACACTTGGATTCTGCGCTCGCGGCATTTGAAAGAGCGGGCAAAAAGACAGGTATCCTATAGAAATATTTCTAAACTCGAATTTAGAAATAAAGCTTTTTAGTACAGAATCGGTGATGCCGATATATATGCCTGTAAGGGAATTTATGTTCAAGCTAGACCTATCAGAAGAGCAAAGTAGAGAAATTGCACTATATATTAGATCGCTTCCACCCCATGACCTGCTCTTTGGACTGCGCTTCGCGTACAGCCGCTATTCGGCTGAAAGCGGCGGGTATTTGATGCCGGGGAGAAAGAGTCTCGTGAAAAGAGAAACTCTCTCACTCACCGAGGATCAAGCAAATTGGCGGCTCAATAATTGGAAGGCCATGATCAAGACTTACAGGGAAAAAGGTTATAGCTACCCCACAATATCTAGGATAAAAAAACAAGTTCAAAAAATAGCAAGCAAAAAATAAAGAGAGCTAATAGGCTAGAGCTAGTAGCTTGTTGCCTCTAAGTTCTTTGCAGCTGCCAGGTTTGGAGAAGGCAAATCTGGGAACTTGTTCTTCATGTTCATTTCTACTACTGCGCTGGCTTCTTCCATTATCTGTGCCGTGTCTTCGTTTATTGTGTTGTAGTTTGCAATTTCGCTGTTCGGTATCTGTCCTGAGTCTGTCATAATGTTTCCCAACAGCTCGGATATTTGTCCAAATGACTGATCTGCTTCCGGCATCATTCCTGATAATCCGCTCTGCAATCCCTTTATGACTGACATTGCAGGGCTCAGCGTTACTACTACGTCTCCAAGTTCTGTCATTGTGTTGAGCCTAAGCTGTATCTGTTCTAAAGCTAGCTTTGCTGACGTGACCATCTTGTTCATCTTTCGGATCTGCGACAGCTCTCCTGATAAGATCTTTGCATGCGAAGAATCGTGACTCTGCATAGCAAGCACTACGCGCTTGAAAATTAGCTTATCTTTTTCTTGCATCCTTGAGGCTATTGCATCCAGCCTAGCGATCTGCATATGCAACTTTTTCTGTGCTTCTTCTATCCTTGGCTTCAGTGGTGCTTGTGGCTTGATGCCCTCAAGCAATTTGTGACCAACGCTTTCTCCTTGTGGCTTTACCCACCTGCTATCAAATGGCATTCTTATTACTATAGCACCCAGCCATCATGACATTAAGATCATAAAAGTAGCATTGTATTCCAGCTGCCTGTAACCGTAGTAACAGGGATCAGTGGTTACAGAACTTATATATTTTTTCTCACTACTATGAATTATAATGCAGACAGGTTTTTAAAGGCTATAGTCTGGTTACGTGTAGAACATGATAAAGGAGAAGATAAAGGTCAACAATCGCAGCTATGACGTCACAATGAATGAACAGACACACATGTATGCAATGCGATTGAGGAGCCTTTATCAACAGAGCTATAGTGACATGGATAGCTTTGACGAAGTGAGTTCTGAGATCTCCAACACTGTAAGCAATTTACTTAAACATGCCGTTTCGCCGGAAGTAAGGGAGGACGACATGGATGGTGTCATCCAGCAGCTACTGAAAATGTATGAAAAAACCACCAAAAAGTAGCAGCATCTAGAACAACGTCTAAATAACAATCAGAAGGCCCCAATAATATGGATGCACTTACTGTCAAAAAATGCATCAATCCCTCATGCGGTTTGACTCATGAGATTAACAATGATATTTACAGATGCTCCTGTGGCTCACTTCTCGACATAAAGTATAGCGAGAAGCAAAGACGGGACTTAATAGAAAAGTTCTACCAGCGTAGGGATCATGGAGGCAACATTTACAACGAAAGCGGAGTATGGCGCTTTCGCGAGCTAATCAATTTTGCCGGTATAGACACAGAAGACTTTGAAGAATGCGCCCGTTTGATAGTGTCGCTTGACGGCTCTGAAGGCCGCCTTTCAAAACCTTACAAAATGAGCAAGGTAGCTGAGTATGCAAGCATGGACCATAATTCATTATTTCTTCAGCCAGAAGGATACAATCCATCAGGCTCGTTTAAGGATAACGGCATGTCGACTGCAATGACACATGCAAAAATGATTGGTGTCAAAAGGATAGTTTGTGCCTCTACTGGCAACACTTCAGCTTCTGCAGCAATGTATGCTGCAAACGAAAATATGACATGTGACGTCTACATTCCAAGAGGCGAAATTGCCCCTGGCAAGCTAGGTCAAGCCTTCCAGTTTGGCGCGCAGATAATACAAGTGCAAGGAAATTTTGATGACGCTCTTACTGCTTCGCTTAGAAACGCAAAAGAAACCGGGGGATACACAGTCAACTCGGTCAATCCATTCCGCTTGGAGGGTCAAAAGACCATCATTTACCGAGTCCTTGAATACCTTGACTGGAACCCCCCGGACTGGATAGTGTATCCGGGTGGAGCTCTAGGTAACACATCGAGCTGCGGAAAATGCTTGATTGAGCTCTATGAATGGGGCTGGATCAAGAAAATTCCACGGCTTGTAGTAGTGAATGCAGACGGAGCAAATGCATTATACAAACTTTACAATGGATTCTTTGAAGACAAGCCTCTAAGATGGAACGGTGGCAGGCCAGATCTTGCAATGATTGACCGCTATTATGCTGACTTGGACAAAAAAGGAATCAGGCCAAAGACCCATGCAACTGCGATTCAGATAGGTAGACCTGCCAATATTGTCAAGGCGCTGCGCGCCCTGGACTTTACTAATGGTGTAGTAGTGCAAGTGAGCGACAAGGAAATGAGCGATGGAATGTCAATTGTTGGTTTAAATGGCTTTGACTGCGAAATGGCATCAGGCGCAGTTCCAGCAGGTGTTAGAAAGCTCCGCAGGGAAGGGCTAATCGAGAAGGATGATCTGGTGGTTGGCATCCTTACCGGAAGGCAGAAGGATCCTGCACTTGCGGTAGAATATCATATAAATGTAGACAATATGTTTGCAAGGCCACCCACAAGCCACTAGACTTTTTCTAATTGCGTCAAAAAGAACATCAATGACTTTATTACTATATTGATAGTATCAAAATGATAATTTAATATTAATAGTATTGATAGGACTTTATTACCTTATTATTCAAAATGATACTAGATGCATAGTCTCTAGTTAGACTTTTCGATGGATGTTTAAATTATCCTCTTTTTCAATTCGATAGGGAACAAAATCAACAATCAGCAAAAGTACATCTTTTACTGATTGAGCAAAAATCCTGTTAGTCGGATGCTGCTCCCTTTAGAGCAGAAAGTATGGCATTTGCCTTATGCTCCGTTTCTGCCCATTCAAGCTCCGGATCAGAATCAATAACGATGCCTGCTCCTGACTCGACATATGCCTTGCTGCCATTCACAAATAGAGACCTTATCGTTATTGCAAAGTCGCATGAGCCATTAAATGAAAAATAACCTATGGCGCCAGCATAAGGTCCTCTGAGCGAAGGCTCGAGCTCGTCTATTATTTGCATTGCACGAACTTTAGGAGCGCCTGACACAGTGCCAGCTGGAAAGACAGCTTTGACAGAATTGTACGAATCAAAATTTTTGTGCAATCTACCCACTACGTGAGAGACAATATGTTGCACATGACTGAACCGCTTAACGGTCATGAACTCCTCAACCTTAACCGTGCCAAATTCACAGACCCTTCCAATGTCATTTCTTGCTAGATCTACAAGCATTGTATGTTCAGCAACCTCCTTTTCGTCCTCGAGCAACTCTTGACGCAACTTTTCGTTCTTCTTTTCATCCTGCAGTATCTGCCTTGTGCCTGCGATAGGGAATGTCTCGATATAGTCTTTTGTGATACGAATGAGCATTTCAGGGCTTGAGCCTATTATGCACCTGTCAGACATTTTTAGCATATACATGTACGGCGAGGGATTTACTTCTCGAAGTTTAGCATACAGACAAATAAGGTTGCCCTTGACCCTAAACTTCATGCTCTTTGCAAGCACTACTTGGAAAATGTGACCATCATATATGTAGCGCTTGGCCTTCCTCACCATTTTGACAAAGTCTTTTTTCGTCATGTTTCTCTTTGGCGTCGAATATGAGAACTTAGCAGGTTTAGTTTTCATCCTGGCCATCTTGTGCTCGATTTGCTCTATCCGCGATTTTCCAAGGAAAAAATAGTAAGCTTGGTTTTCTTTGTGGTTGAAGAGTATACCGTCATCATAGATGCCAAATTCTAGCAGCGGAAAGTTGCTAGCTTTTTTGTTGTTGTTGTTGTTGTTGTTGATTGACAAATGCTCCCAGAACCGGATCGCGTCGTAATTGATGTATCCTACTGCGCCACCAACATAGCGGAAACGATCATCATTCACTTTGGGCATTAACTCGCGGAGGCTCGATAGTGGTTCTTTTGCCGGCGAGCATTGTAGAATTCTTCCGCTCCTATCTTTAACCTTGAAATTATTAGAGTCGCATGTTACAATCAGTTTGGGGTCAAAGCCAATGAGAGACATTTCAGCTAGCTCTTCTGGCCCGATGAGCGACTCCAAGATGAAGACCCTTTGGTAAAGGAAGTAGAGCTTCTTAAAAAGTTGAAACTGGTTTTCAGAAGTGGTGAGCTTCTGTACCTGGACTGAACCGCCTATGAGACGACCAAAAGCAATCACTCTTGCTCATATTCTCCAACCTATAATTGAGTCTGCAGTAAAAATAAAATTTAAACCTTTATCACTTGGTAGCGGCCATGACTGCGCCTTCCGATGCAGACCCGACTAGCAAAGCGTATTTTGCAAGAGCCCCTGCGGTATAGCGAGGTTTGATAGGCTTCCACTTCTTTATCCTTTTTCTTAGCTCGCCATCCGAAACCATGAGGTCTATTCTGCCTTTTTGCATGTCAATTATGATTTGATCATATTCCTTTGCTAGGGCAATTGGACCACCCATCATCGCTTCAGGAGCAACATGACCTACCATAAATCCCCTAGTTGCACCTGAAAACCTCCCATCTGTGACCATCGCAACTTTTTCTCCTAGGCCTTGCCCTACGACAGCGGCGGTTACTGCGAGCATTTCACGCATTCCCGGTCCTCCTTTTGGTCCCTCATAACGGATCACGATTATGTCGCCTTCTGCTATCTTGCGCTTTGATACGGCTTCAAACGCGTCCTCTTCTGTATCAAATACTCTTGCCCTGCCAACAAATTTCTTGCTTTGTACTCCTGCAAGCTTCATTACTGCGCCTTCGGGGGCAAGTGAGCCTTTAAGCACCTTGAGTGTACCTTCGTGCTTGATTGGGTTGTTGAGATGTCTGATTACCTTATTGTCAATATCGAAGTTAAACTTAACAGATTCCAAATCTTCTTTCATGGTCCTGCCGCTGACTGTCAAGACATTGCCGTTTAAAAGACTCTTTTTGAGCAGACTATTGAGTATCACCGGGACTCCACCGACTTTGTCCAGGTCGGCCATGATATACATTCCGCCGGGCCTCATGTCTGCGATGTGAGGAGTGCGCTTGCGAATCCTTTCAAAGTCTGAAAGCTTCAGTTTTACTCCTACTTCCCTTGCTATTGCGAGGAGGTGCAGCACAGCATTGGTCGAACCGCCTATTGCATTAGCCATCATAATTGCATTTTCAAAGGCTTCAAAGGTCATGATGTCGCGCGGTCTGATGTTGCTTTCAAGCAAGCTCATTATGGCCTTGCCAGTGTTATAGCAGATTTCGAGCCGTCTTTCGCTTTCTGCTGGAGCAGAAGCGCTTCCAAGGATTGACATTCCCAGCGCTTCGCTAATTGAGGCCATCGTATTTGCAGTGTACATGCCAGCACATGACCCTGCGCTAGGACATGCAACGTTTTCAAGGCTGACGAGTTCCTGCAATGTCGTCTTGCCGGCGTCATATGCCCCTACAGCTTCATATACATCCTGCACTGTTACCTGCTTACCATTCCACAGGCCCGGCATGATAGTTCCGCCATAAACAAATATTGAGGGTCGGTTCAGCCGGCCCATACCCATTAGTGTCCCGGGTAAGCTCTTGTCACAGCCTGATATACCCACTATACCGTCGTATTGATGGGCTCTGACCATTACTTCAATAGAATCTGCGATTATTTCACGGCTCACAAGAGAGGCCTTCATGCCCTCGTGGCCCATGGCAATGCCATCAGAAACTGCAATCGCGGTGAACTCCCTTGGCGTGCATCCTGCATCTTTTACACCACGTTTAGCGCTCTGGGCAAGTCGTCCAAGATGGATGTTGCATGGGGTGGCCTCATTACACGTAGAAGATACTCCTACCAGAGGCCGGTCCAAGTCTCCATCTGTCAGCCCCATTGCCTTGTACATTGCCCGATGCGGAGCCCTCTCTGGCCCCTCGAGCGTCTTTCTACTCTCGAGCTTCATTGCAATTATCGATACAGGTGCATATTTTAAGATTTTTCAGTTACTCAAGAGTCGCCGTGATCTTGACAGCATCAATCCCTTCTACCTTGAAAACTGTCTCGCACATGCCGCATTCTGCATTACCGCTTGAAAGATCCTTTGCAGGCACCTCTTCATTCAAGTAGTCACATTTGGGGCAGCGGAAGGAGAAGGTCATGTCAAAGCTATCAAGCTCTAGTGTTTCGCCCATCTATGTAAAATTCGGATCCTTGGTCTATTTAAAAATTCATATGCTTAATAGCAAAAAATAAACAACCAAATAATTCACAAGCTATTACGCACAGCATGAGCAAACTATGCATCTTCTGCTCCATAATTGCCGGGCAAGAGCCCTGCGTGCAGATCCACCGCGATAACGGCTTTTTAGTCCTTATGGATAAATATCCAATCAATCCGGGCCATGCCCTAGTGATGCCGACAAAGCATTACGAGACATTGCTCCAAATGCCTCCTGCCGAAGTAGGCAAATTGTATTCTTTGGTACCCACAATTGCTAAGGCAATAATATCAGCTGTAAAGGCTGATGGCTTTAATGTGGGACAGAACAACGGAATAGCTGCAAACCAGATTGTCCCACACGTACACGTTCACATTGTCCCCCGGTTTCATGATGACAGCCCTGACGGAAAATGGCCTTCCCGGAGGGTTGCCTCTCAGGAAGACATAGTTAAAATAGCAAAAAAGATCAAAGATGAAATCTCTTAAGTTGTTCAAAATAACTTTGGTAATCCTCAATATGTTATCGACCGCCGTCAGTACAAGGCACTGCTGGTCAGCTAAGAAAAGGGGTAAAGTGGTGTAGCTAACACTAGGGTTACTTGATCAGCTAGCTAAGAGATCTGAGTGAGACAAAATGTAACCTTTACACCCCATACTTAGAAATGTAACCTTTACACCCCATACTTAGTAGAAAAAACTCTCCTTTGAGACACAGCCTCTGACATACTATCCTAGTTCTGGTCACAATCTTCTACAATTCTTTTGCTAATAGTTCAAACTGCTACTCAAGATGATGAAGGCCTTTTTTCTTCGTCCAGTTCATAGGCTCTTTTGGCATTGATCTCTAGAATTCCTTTGTTCTCCCCATATGCTCGTAATGTTCCACCAAATACAACACCACCATCCAATGCGCATGCCCAGAGAGAGACCCGTGCCTTATCATGTCGTTTATGTCTGAAAAAGATATTTATCGAAGGAGGAGAATGATGCCTCTGTTAGGAGTACAGATAGGGATATTCGTACCACCGCGGATCCATGCCTTCATTGGAAATTTTCTTAGTCTTTGGATTCCATGTCCATGTCCTAATATAGATACAATGATCCTTGTCCTGTCTGTTGATGGCTCTATCCGGACGTATCCCCGCATGTACAACATATGAAGTCTCTGCGTACCTTACTATCGAAAGAAGAGATTCTAACCATTTCAATAATGACGGATCTCGGAGAAATGCTTCTCCACATTGCTGAATTGTCTTGACAAGAGCAATAGTTTGTACGTGATGCCCTCTAAGATATCTCAGAAGCTTCTTTTCATGATTGGACATCAATGAATAAACTGAGGGAGTATTCATTGCAAACATTAGAGTTTCTTTAATCTTGGGGCCGCAATCGATATGGTCGCCGGTCAGTATCAGAATATGACTCTGTAGCGACCAATCAATCGCATCAAGCAGTTCACTGAGCTCGTCATAAGAGACATCCATGGCTCTTATGTTTGCAACCTTCTTGTCTGTGCAATGCCGTCGCAAGTCGAGGATTTGGGCAATTACCCCGCGATTCGGTTTCATGTCTTGACATGAGTTGTTCTTGATAGTTAATGAAGCTGAGGTCCAATGCCTATATGAAAGATAATGATTCAGAAGTTTTGATAGGAGCTAGCAAAAAAATAAGGGGATATTATGCGCGCAATGATGGACATACTGCTGACGGGAATACTAAGATGATTTGGTTCTGACAATTAAGGTCATGATTCTTCAATTGTTGGAACGTTGTGCAACATCAAGATCAAAATCAGAATCTGTGCCTTTTTTGCCCTAGACTGCAAAGGCATAAGGCAAATGCCTATTGACTTTCCTTAAGCATCAGGTGACGCCTTTTTGTTATCTCGAGCTCGTTTTCCTCGAGAAGATACCTCAGGTCATAGTCATGGCGCGGACAAAGGTACAATATGAGCTTGAAAGCGTTGATATCTGCAAGCGAGTCCCTTTCTACCATCATCTGTTTTTCCCCGGCATCAACGTTCAAAGCATTGATATCACTTTCCTTGATGACGACGTAGACGGATGCGCGCTCAAAGCATGCAGCGACCTGACATGCTGGATGCTGCAATGGAACTCTAAGACCCTCGCCATCATCGGTTAGCATATTGCAATACAATATGTTAGAGTTTCATATTTACAGGTTATTTCTGTCTCTAATGAATTGTTCTTAGTAATGAAAAATTAGATTTATCTTACTATATAGTCGATGGAATTGCTTAATAGGTTGAATATGAAATAACTTGAGAATAGAAAATATATTTATGGATTATGGGTATAGATTATGGGCGTAGATGACTTCCCTATTTGTAATGATGCCTCTTTATTTAAGAAAGATTTTAAAGAAGACTTCCTATCAAAATTTGAAACGCGTTAATCATATTTTGTCGTGCAGCTATAAGCTCCCTCCTCATGAGTAAGAAACCTGGTCTTTTCGCTCCAAGGTCTCAGAGTTTGCTTGCAGTAGGCCTCTGCCACAGAAGACGCTTATGCTTATTGCAACTTTCTACGTTAGGCAACTTAATGCAGCGATCAGAACTTAATTGTCCTTGTTCTCCTGTGCTGGTCCAATGCTAAATCACGTGCGTTCAAACAGCGAACAACTTTCCTGAGGGCATAAATAGCCTTGTTCTTAGGAGGCCTCGATAGTATGCATCTTTCTTTGAAACTACAGGGGTATTTTGAGGGGTCCATATCTCAACAATAACATATATCAGATAATACGTCAGCTGCTCAGTGATCATGCCACTTGTGGTTATATTATCTAATGTTGGCACTATCATGAGGACTCCAAGTAATAATCTTGCTATGCCTAAACCATGCTGAATAACGATAGAAAAAAATTTTCACGGCTTTATGGCTTATTCTTTTCTAAGTCATCTCCTGAAGATCCGGCCGATACTGGTCAATGACCTTCGACATACCTCGCATATAGCTTCTGGCAAGAGTCTGGATCGGTTGTGACGAGGTCCAAATGCAACCGAGCACCTTGCAATCGTGGCATGTTCTGGCAATGTCCCACTCGGGAGCGTTCCAAATTTCATCTATGCTCTTCTCAAGAAGGCTATATGTGTTCTCCGGGGAATTAAACTTCCAACAGGGCACTATAACGGTGCCGTTTCCGTTTACAAATATACTCTTCCAAACTCCGCATTCGTCAAAAAGCGTCCGGCCATGTTCTATTATCTGTTGAAAATATTCTGGTGGTATCAGCATACGCAGTGAGCCAGACTTTTTCATATAATCGAGAACACTTCTGCACACATTGACCATCGTTTCTCGATCCGGCAACAGTGAATAATCAACATCAGACCTGTCTTCAACAAATGTGAGAGAGATTGCGCTTGCTCCGAGATCCTTTGCCCTGTCAAAGTAAGTCTGATCGATGAACTCTTGCGTATTGAATTTTGTTATCACGCTGTTAAAATAGTGGGGTACTTCATGTCTTGTCAGCAGGCGTAAGTTGTCCATGACTCTCCTGAAGATCTGGGGAGACACACCTCGCACTTTACAGTAGGGCTCTTCATAAGTGGAATCGATGCTGCATGTCACAAACTGAATATATTTTCTCAGATTCTCTAGATCAATCCTGTGCAGGAGCGAGCAGTTGGTGATAAGCGTTATGGGCATCTTGATGTTGTGCAGATACTCAATAAGCTCCATAAAGTCTGGTCTGCTAGTAGGTTCTCCGCCTTCTATTATGCACCAGACACAATATTTTGACACCTTGTCAAAGACCGTCTTCCATTGCTGTGTCGTAAGATCCGCGGTCTTGGCGAGCGTTATTTGTCCTTCCTTGTCGGGATCACCGAAGGGACACATGGGACAATAAAAATTGCAGTAGTGTGTCATACTGAACACCGCCACAACAGGACGTCTCCTCCCTAATGCCATATTTGTACCCCATTTGCTGATGAGCCTTATAGTGCGAATGGTGTCAACCAATGTACGACTTTTGCAGCAGCTGTTCCTTTTAAGCAATTCCCCTGCATAGAAATCCTTAACAGTATAGTGACATACTTATCTCAAATAAAATGAATGTGCTCGACTTTGGCATCGAGGTTATCGCTCTTTCAGCATCAGGTGTACTGGCTCCTGGCCCGCTGTTTTTTGCCAATCTTGCCTATGGTACACGCCACGTTAAATGGTCTGGCATCAAAGTTGCTTACGGCCACACCGCCGTCGAGCTCCCTCTAATAATCATATTAGCAGCAGGCCTGTTTACGTTGGATACTGCAAAAAAATATGCCAGCGTCGTAGGACTGATTGGGGGAATCGCTATCCTTGCCTTTGCAGGTTTGCAAATAGCAAGTATTATTAAAGAAAAGCGGGGACATGATGCGCCCATTATCGCAGGCAGCAAAGGCCCATTTATCGTAGGCATTGCGCTCAGTGCGCTTAACCCATTCTTCATCTTATGGTGGTTCACAGTTGGATTGAAGTTGATAGTCGACTCTGCAGCGTTTGGGGTCACTACGGGTGTGACCATCCTTTTTGTGCTTCATATTTGGATGGACTATGCATGGCTTGCCAGCACTGCATATCTTGCTTCAAAGGGAGCCTTTGTTCTTAAGTCAAAATACTACCCGACTTTACTCTTGGGACTCACAGTGGTACTGATATATTATGGAGTTAGCTTTGTATCGCAGGCGGCGGCACAACACATCTATCCCTGAGAAAAATTCAAAGGACTTTGAAGCTGAATCTCGGAATTCAGATCGACAGCTTTACTTTTGATGTGTCACCGAGGCGTTATTACTTATTCGTGAAGATCCTTGAGAAATTCCTTCTGCGTACCTAACTCAGCTGTCCACCCTTTATGCCGATTATTATGGATCTTCTTGCTGGCTGGAATAATATATTTGGACTCCAAGATATCATTTGGGTTAAGCCAGTGTCGTTTCATTTAGCACTTGAATTACATAGCAACAGGCCAGCCTGCTATGATCATATTAAACTTTTGGATAACATTCTTTGTTGTTGTTGTTGACCTAAAATTCGCATTTGAAGCAATTTCTCCTCCGCTACTAGGTTGTAGCAGCGACAGAGTCGTAAATATTGTGAAGCTTATTTTTCTCTTGCGGTAGGCGTATGAGATATTTTTAGGATTCCGCTGTCGCAGGCCTCAAAAGAGCAAATGCCGATCTTAGCAGGACAGCTTCTTATTATATATTACTCTTATTATTGATTTTTCTAGTCCAGCACCTAGTACTTTGCAGCACCCAACCCCTCCTATGTCCTGACCTAGATGACGTTTACTTGTCAGTATAATAGCTTATTCAGTATAACCACATAGAGAAAAGAAATATACTACAGTGCCAACAGGATTGCTACGCCTGCACTAATGTTACAATCTTTTACCTAGCACGAGTAATAGGTACTTCTATTGTGGAGACGTTCCTCACCTTGCCGTCATCCGACTGCACTGTCTCGGAGCCAAGCTTAATTGGTCCGATCTTGTATCCAAGTGTGTCCATACGTTTTACAATAATCTGCGCCACATCTACCGCTCTGGTGATGCTCTTTCCTCTAGCTTTTATTAGCACTGTTGGCTCGTTTGCCAACTGCACTAGAGTTGCTGTGACATAAGTCATGAGCGGTTTCTTACCAATGAATATCTCGTTGCTTGAAGTGCTTTGCCTGACTGAATTGGTGCTTGTCGACATCGTGCGAGATAATTCAGCACGGTATAATATAACGTTTATTGCGGCTAGGCTTGAGTGATCTAAGCATATCTTTTGAGAATGCTGTGAAGCTCGGAAGGCTTTTCTGCTATCTCCCTCACTGCATCAGGGTGTTGTACCTCATAGCAATGAAGCAGGGACTGGTCGTCTTTGTAAAGTAAAAAAAGCTTATTGTCATAGATACAGTGATAGAGCTTGTCTGTGATCATTTTCTCAGTCTTGATCTTAATGCCATCGTGTTCTGCCACCACCGGGTAGTCATGGTCTATCGCAGCCATCTACAGATCTGTTAATCGATTTGGCTATTTAAGTTGAGGATAATGAAACACCCAAGATTAGCATTCTGCTGCGTAAATAGCAATTATTACTATCGGCATTTAGAAGTCAAGAGGATACCAAAGTGAAAATGTTTCATATTCTGTTTGTTAACCTAAATTCTATATATAGAAACTGATAATTTATCCCACCATACCATACAGCAATACCATGCATCTCCCGGTTGATTTTGCTCAATTATTTGACTTTTTGTGATTTAGAGATCTTAATAAATTCAAGTTTAAATTAATCAAGAAAATTGGGATGTAAGAATAGCAACAGTATTGGAGACGAGATATAATACTAATACTAACTCCACTGTGGCACTCTTATTTTGGGTTTGCTAAATTGATTTTCTATTTCAGCCAATCTTTCCATTGAACCATTGCCTTTTCTTAGAGCTGAAAAACACGAATCATTTCTGATCCTCTCAAAGATAGAAGTAACTTGCTCGCTGCTAACTCCATGTTTAATATCATATTCAATTTGTCTGCAGATATTTGCAAGGCTGCCATATCTTTTGTGATTTCTCTTCTCCCATCCTGATGCATTTTCTGACAGACCCTTGACGTACTTTACAACTGTCTTTTCCATGTGTTCAACATGCCATTCTCTCATTGGAAAACTATTTTGTACCATTCAAAAAAAACCTCTATTTTATAGAACAGCAAGCTTGTATATAATCTGACCGGTAGAAACTGTCGGAGCAATGTGTCTCTCACCCGCGGTATATCGCATCAACTTTGAATTTCAATACGTGAACTAAATCAAAGTACATTACATGACGAAATAAGTTACCCCAATACAGAAATACGGCTCATGGAGGTGCTGTCACATATGCTGACTAGAGCAGGAGGAAGCCAGAACCCTAATACTTCCTCCTAGCGAGTCGACTGATTAGAAGCTGCTGCACCATCCGCTTCTGCCTGCAACCTGCGGATCCTCTTGTTCTCGATATAGATTACCACTCCAAGGTATATGCCCAGCCAAGGCAGAAACATTATCTCTCCAGCTATTGAATGAAATGCCTCCCATTCCTGTACATCTGTCGTGACTACAAGTGCATATAGAGAAAGCGAAACTATTCGAACCAGATTTGTAGCAACAGTCCCCAAGGTTCCTGCGGCGAAGTAGATCATCTTCCTAGTTAATGGCATATCCATCTTGATGAGCAGAGCCAGCATTACAAGTGTATAGATTATCATACTGTGGACACCCGCCGACGGCCAGAAGACCTGCAATGCGAAGGGGCCATGGAGGCCATTCATCACAAGCAGGTTACCCCTTGCGAGTGCCGGTTCAGCAGAATTATTTGGTGTTTGCGGCCCGACATTAATGACGTATGTATCTATAAAGTTAATCAGTGTCTGATCAATCTGCAAATAAATTGGGACTATAATCTGAAGAGGCCCAAGAGAATCAAATGGAAAAAATGCATCTAGTGCAAGGATAAGCGCGCTTCCTGCCAGATATATCGCTCCTGCGGATGCTATCTTGTACCACTTTTTGCCAAATAGCAATACGAGTGAGCTCGCCACAAATATGGCCATTACAATAAAATCCCACATCCACATCCAACTATCCACAAGCGAGACATTGTACGCATCTTTTCCACTTCTGATATAGTCACTTAGTCCGTATGGTAATGCAATAAAATAGGAAATGGTGAGCGCTGCCATGCCTGTAGCCATGAGGAGTCTTTTCTTGGTCAGTGAGTATTTCAGTCCCACAAGCTCGGCTGCAATAAATGCCATGGCAAACAAAAAGCCGCCCCTCCCCTCGTTCCAAGAAAGAATAAACGTGTCAGGATATGCCACAAGTGTATACAAAATCGGCGAAATAAGTATCAAAGTGGCGGCTATGCTTGAACTGATGCTAAATATGACGTGGCCTTCAGTCCCGTCGGAAGCAACAGTCTTGTCGCTCGACAAATTTCACATTTTTCTGAGCGACCGTGGGGATAAAAATGTTCTAGAAGTGCACGATTGCTTCCGTAAACCAGCGGGGCACCAAGCCATGTGCGTTTTTAAGAAGATAAGAAGCGCTGCTGTCTAAGATGTACGTTGTTGCATAGTCATCGCTATTACGAACGCTCCTGCCATAAGCCTGAACAAGCCGTAGAACTGTGTTCCATGTATACCACTTTGGGTCACGCTCCTTTTTCGCAGCGATTTTCTTATCTGTGAGGTCTGGATACGGTACCTTGACAATCACCTGAAATCTTGACAAGTCACCCTTTAGGTCTACTCCAAGGTGTAGAGATGGAGATATCAGAACTGTTTGCTTCTTGCTCTCATAGTGTTTTTGCAGTACTTCGCTTCTATCAAGGGTGGATGCTGTTTCTATAAGTCTGCTTGCATTTTCCTTGCTAATATTGTCCCTAATAAATTGGAGTTGTGAATAGGACGTAGTATGGATTATGCCCTTTTCATTCCTGTGAATTGACATGATATTGTCTACTGCCTGAGCAATTTTAGGCATGCTCACATTCATTGTTTTGGCACTGAGCCATGCCACATTCATCATATGGATAGGCCTATTCTTGACTGGAAAGTCTGAATCTTCGATTCGGATGAATTTGACTTTTTCAGACTTAAGGCCTGTAGTCTTGCATAAGTGGTCTTTGCTAAGGATTGTAGCGCTCATGAAAAGCGAGACCGAACCCTTGTCAAGGATTGTATCAAAATAGGTAGAGACTTCAAGTGGCGTCAGAGTTACCTTGACCAGCTGGTTGGCAGAATCGCGCTGGACACCCGATACTATCCAATTATCCTTGTTTGTTTTCATGTCGTCGATGACTACTGTAATATTCTTGTCGAGTTCTAGTGCATCTATCAGATTCTTTTCAGTGTATGGCTCTAGAGTCACTTTCTGGTTGCTGCGCTCTATGATGCCTTGGGCCTTTTCTGTAAACTCAAATAGTCGTTCCTTTAGCTTCAAGCAAAGGTCAAGCCACGTTTCAATGTCATCAATGTTACCCTCTGGCATATGCATCTTCAAGAACGGAAGCATGTTCTTGCGGACTGTAAAACTCCTAAAGTCGCCCACTTCATTTTCGAGCTGGTGCGCTTCGTCTAGAACCAGCAGCTTACGTTTTTGTGTTGCGCCGGCATAAAAGATGTCTGATAGAAAATATCTATAATTGTAAACAGTATGGGTTGCGTGGCTACCTATCCACTTTTGGTGGTAATAATGGCATGGCCGCCAATCTAGGTCGACCAGCTTTGGTTTTGATCTCATCTTCTCCACGTATTTGCGCTCCGCAAAAGGATCAAGCTTAACGAGCTCGTGGAGAGTACCTTGACCCTCGACCTTGTAGTCAATAAGGCGAGTTTTGTATGAGCAGTCGTAGAATTCGTCTTTAATGCAGGGTCCATAGTTGCAGCTCTCATCAAGACCCATATCCTCCTTGACTATACAGGGAAAGTTGCTTCTTCCCTTTACATCGACTATAAAGGGAAAGTCACGCCGGTACTGAGTCTGAAGGTCTTTGGTTGCTGTACAGATATGAGAGCTCCCAAGATAGCGAGCAAGAGTTATTGCAACGGGTGTCTTGCCAAAACCGGTGGGAGCTTCAAGAAAAATTTGCCTATAGCCTGACTTGATCGCTGAATCGATCATATCAAGGACCTTCTTTTGCTTTTCCCTGACCGCGGGAAATGGAAAATGTGTTAATATCGTGCTTGTCATTTTTTGAAATTACCTGCAGGCAGTGGTGCCTTTAGACATGCCACGCTTTTTAAGGTTGGGGGGCTGCTCCTGAGTCATCGTACAGCCAACACCGGACGTACCCTGTTTCTGTCTCAAATTCTGGAGGATTCCGCTTGCACACATCCATCGCATGGATGCAGCGGTCGTAGAATCTGCAACCTTGGGGGGGACTGAGTAAGGATGGCGGGCTCCCCTTGACAAAGTGTATTTTTTTGTCCTTTGTCCTCAGCCTGGGGATTGCTTCAATTAAAGCCTTAGTATAGGGATGGCGGGGGTTTTTGTAAATATCCTTTGTCTTGGAGAATTCGACAAGTTGTCCAGCGTACATGATGACTATCCTATCTGTTATCTGTGACACAAGTGCGAGATCATGTGTTATTAGTATTATCGTTATCCCTTTTTCCTTTTGCAATTTTCTAAGCAAGCTGATTATTTGCGACTGGACCACCATGTCGAGCGCGGTCGTAGGTTCGTCGGCTATCAAAATATCAGGATTGAGCAAAAGAGCCATTGCTATTACAACACGCTGTTTCATGCCGCCGGATAGCTCATGAGGATAGCGCTTTGCAATCCACAAATCAAGACCTACTTGTTGGAGCGATTCCGCTATTTTATCATCAATTTTGCCCTGATATTCGTGTTCTATTAGAATTTCGCGCAACTGGCTTTCGACAGTGTACACTGGATCAAGCGCGTTCATGGCACCCTGAAACACCATTGCTATTCTCTTCCATCGTACCTTGGTGTCGAATTCCGATGAAGACATTTCGGTAATGTCATCGCCTCCGAGCGTTATGTTTCCTTCAACTATTCTGCCAGGGGATTGTATTGAACGCATAAGCGCTGCGCCCAGTGTGCTCTTGCCGCATGCTGACTCGCCAACAATGCCAAGAGACTCACCCTCAGCGATCTCGAAGTTGATGCCGTCTACTCCCCTTATTATCCCGTTGTCTGTAAAATAATATGCCTTGAGGCCGGACACTTTTAGTTTCGGCAATAACAAGAGAAGAAATGAATTATACGTTATATGAGGATTCTGCCCCCTTCTAGCAGCGACTGAAATTGTATTTATATATATTACCAGCACGACAACTTGGAACCAGTTGGGTGTACTCCTTGAGGCAAGAGGGCTAAGAAAATATTTTCCCATCAAGAAAAGTTTCCGCCAGTTCTTCAAGCCACGACAACGTGACCTCGTTGTAAAGGCAGTAGACGATGTGAGCTTTATCGTTGATCAGGGTAAGGTTTTAGTTTTTGCAGGTGCATCTGGCTCAGGCAAGACGACCGTAGCAAGGCTTGTAATGCGCGCAATAGATCCGGATAGTGGCTCGATAATATTTGAAGACAACGATGTAACGGGCTACAAGGGAAACCAGCTTGCACAGTTCCGTAGGGCAGTCCAGATGGTATACCAAGACCCATATTCTTCACTTAATCCCCGTATGAAAGTCAAGGACATAATAATGGAGCCAATCAATATTCACGGAAAGAGAACCTCAAAGGAGCAGAAGCTAGAAAATGTTCTAAATGCTTTACGTGAGGTTGGGCTTGAGCCAGCAGAAGAGGTAGCAAGCAGGCTTCCATACACACTATCAGGAGGTCAAAGGCAGAGAGTCGCAATTGCAAGAGCGTTAGTGCTCCGGCCTACACTTATTGTAGCTGACGAACCAGTGTCAATGCTTGATGTGTCCGTTAGAGGCGAAATATTAGGACTTATGCAGAGCCTAGGGCAGAAATTTAAAATTTCTTACATTTACATAACACACGACCTATCGACAGCGCGCTATATAGGAGACGATTTAGCTATAATGAAAGCAGGCAAGATAGTCGAGATAGGTCCAATTGATAAGGTTCTTTCGGATCCTGTCCATCCATATACAAGGACGCTAATAGATGCGATACCAGAGGTAGAAAGTTAATGAATCGAAACTATCTTTAGAAAAAATATATTAGCGTGCACTAGCCTCTGATAGCATGAAAAAACTGGGCTCACCGGCTACCACTGTTTCTGTTGTTGTACTGCTTTTGGTTACTTCTGTGGCATTTGAGAATACTGCCTTCTCACAGGTACAAGAAAAGGGTCCCTACGTAGATCAGGCGAGATTTATCCACCGCGCCGATGAGAACCTTGCGCTTGAAGAGGTCAAATTTGGATCCCTTGACATGTATTTTTTCCCCATCCCTCATGAAGCTGCTAATGATGCTAGGAACGATCCTAGGCTAAAGGTATATGATACGACTGCTGGCTCGCTAGGGTTTTTTGTGAATCCTGCTCCTGCGGCAGATTCTAACGTCCTCAATCCATTTCAATTCAAGGAATTTCGTTATGCTTTAAACTATCTTATCGACCGAGACTTCGTGGTTAATGAGATTTTGAGAGGATATGGCAGTCCCCTTATGGATCCATTTGGCATGTATTCACCGGAATATCTGAACATTATCGATACAGTAGAATCGTTTGGGTTTAGGTATAATCCTTCCCTTGCATCAAGCATGATATCTCAGGCTATGATTGCGGCGGGCGCCACAAATGCCGATGGCAGGTGGATATTTAATGGCAATCCTGTTACCATAAAGCTCTTTATGAGACAAGACGATCCTAAAAAGGAATCAATGGGGGAGCTGGTCGCTTCAGAGCTTGAAAAGATCGGCTTTAGTATCCAGAGAGACTACGGTGATTTGAACAAGGCAAACACAGTAGTATATGGTTCAGATCCAAAGAACTTGCAATGGCAAATATACACTGAGGAGTTTGCTGGCAGCAGGGCGTTTGTAAAGTATAATCCAATAATTCCGGCTCAGATGTATGCACCATGGTTGAGCAGAATGCCTGGATATCAGAACCCAAGCTATTGGAACTATCAAAATGCTACACTTGATGAAATAACCCAAAAGATAGCGTTTTTCAACTTTACGTCCGAGGAGGAAAGGAACCAGCTTGTAGGTGATGCTGTAAAGATGGGCATTCAGGAATCTGTTAGGATCTTTGTTGCCCAGAAGACCGACCCTTTTGTTGTTTCTTCTAATGTGCAAGGTTTGGTAAATGATTTTGGGGCAGGGATAACAAGCAAGTATTCTCTACTAAACGCAAGATCGGGCGGCGACGGAAATGTTTCGCTTGACATCGGTGTCAAACAGATCCACCAAGGGTCTTGGAACACAATCGGAGGTCTGCAGGATTTGTATAGTGCGAGTATTCATTCGATGGTTGCAGACGCTGCCACCTTCAGACATCCATATACCGGAGAGGTGGTCCCATTTCGGAGCCCTTGGACAGACATTACTACAGAAGGCCCTATTGGTAAAATTGATGTACCTTCTGATGTGATAAAATGGAACCAAACACTGCAGCAGTGGGTTCAAGCAGGCGAAGGATCGACTGCGATAAGTAAGGTAACGTTTACGCCACTTTATTCAAATTGGCACCATGGTATCCAAATGGATCTTTCTGACATAATGTATGCTGATTATTTCACCTATGAATGGGGCACTAATACTGGGCCAGGAGATCGGACAGTAGATCCTGAATATACGCCAGCAGCAAGTGAAGCGCTCAAGCTTTCGAAGGGCTCGAGGTATGTTACCCCTGATAGAATTGAATCCTATATTGACATTTGGCATTACGATGAGAAGGAGATCGCTGGCTCAGGAGCATTCTTTGCCACTGAGCCATGGGAGATCCTGGCTGCATCTGAAAGAATTGTCACGGATGGCAGACTTGCTTATTCTAGAAGCGAAGCACAAGCCAAAGGCATTGGATGGTTCGACCCTATCGTAAGAGAGCATGCAGATATGATCAAGGCAGAGCTTCAAAAGATGAAAAATGAGCAATTTGTGCCGCCTGCTCTAAGGGATATAATAACGGTCCAAGACGCCATCAAGCGTTACGATGCCAGCATCAGCTGGATTGAAAACCATGGCCATGCAATAATTAGGAATGGTGCATTCTATCTTGAGAACTTCAATGCAGCAGGAGGAACAATAACTATTAATGCATTCAGAGATTCCTCATACCCCTTTGAAGTGGGCCATTGGTCTCAGTACGAGACACCTCGAGTTGCTGACATTAGCAGCGTTAACGTGCCGAGAATAGTAGCCATGGGTCAGTCTACTCCAATCAGAGTCAGTGTTGACGTGGGTGGTCAGCCAAGCAGC
>DASUUV010000031.1:0-20559 GCA_036373895.1 Nitrososphaera sp.
CGCCTAGCTAAGCCTGCTTTGGTCACATATTCTAAGGTTATTGGAGTCAGAGAAATGAAATGAGAGTAGAGCAGCAAATTCAGGTTACTGAAAGAAAGGTTTCTAACACTGCTGCAAATTGTTCTGGATATTGAAACATAATATAATGGCCTCCTCCCCTTATCTGTACTAGCCATGCTCCTGGTATTGTCTCTGCCAGCATTATTGAATTTGCAGGAGGTCTTACTATATCATCAGTTCCTGTTACAACCAAGGTGGATTTAGTTATGCTTGATAGTCTGTCGCAGGCGCCTTGCCAATTATAGGTCGTTTGTGCTTGTTGTTGAATGTTCTCCTCAGGGACCGGCGTCGCTGCTGAAAAAACCTCTTGAACATAAGCATCGTTTTCATTTATCCATTCTTCAGGAAATAATATAGACAGAAAGGTGTCAATGGTGGCATTTCCAGATTCTATACTTCTGCCGAGCTCAGGACTTATTTTGGGGGAAAGTATAGTTGCGTTTCCACCACAATCAGTTCCATATAGTATGAGTTTATTTACTTTTTGTGGATGCATTAGAGTAAGTTCTTGTGCAATGTATCCTCCCCATGATGTACCAAGTATGTCAACAGGTTTTTTGATTCCTAATGCATCTATCAAACCAGCAGTATCATTAGCAAATTGTTCTATGGACCATGTTTTAGTACCAATAGTAGTTTTGCCAAGTCCACGGTTATCAAAAATGATTATTGTATGATTTGAAGAAAGCTTGTATAACGTAACAGGATCCCAGATATCCATTGTCATTGAAAAACCTGGAATAAGCAATAATGGTTCGCCTTTACCAAATATTTTATATGCTATGTCTATGTCATTTACTCTAACCATCTTAGTTTGTATGTTATGTAAGAATGATAATGCATTTGTTCTTTCTTCTGTCGTATTCATTTGTCCAAACACGGCAGTAGTAGTAAGTAAGGAAATTAATAATGTTACAATCAACAGAGCAAATAATGCTCTCATTCTCTTTACTCATCTCCTTCTCTAGTCTATAAGCACCTAAGTGCGATTTTCATAGTAAATTCTATCTTTTGAGGTCACTTCGCTTTTGTTAAATAACTGTCTAAGGTAGTAGCGGGCACTTCTTCCTTTTCTTCCCGTATTTCTTCCTTTTTCGTCAACCACTCTTTTTTCTTGCTGTTGACTTTACAACAATTATATATTTTGATAAATTCAATTCAATAAAATCTTGCTATATTATCATGGCATTCAAAGTCGATGTCGGCTGCCTGTGTTTGCTACCAGTTTGCTGTTTCTAACTGCAAAATTAAGCCTTTTAAGCTAATGGCAGTTGATATTTCTGGGACAGAAGAAAGTGTCTAGAATTAGTTAGGAAAGCACTACTTGAATGTATATCATATACCTCCAAAAAGCCTAGCGCTGTCAGAAATAGAGAGTATGCATTGAACGTCTAAAAACTCCATATTGTATGTCTTGTTGCTTGGTGTGATACTCAAAATCGAAAGCGATCATAAAGTCCTTCAGCCATGCTTTAATCTAGCCGACATCGCTTCCAGTTGCTATTCCATAACCCATCTTTTTCCTTGCACTCTCCATTTTTTCAACAAAGGATTGGCCCCAATGGCGCTGGTACTTCGGTTTAATATTCAATGTAAATTCGAAATTGTCCGCTTCCAATTGCAATTCAAAGGCTTTGCCTGTCTTTGCCACCTGAATCCCTCCATCAGAAAGTTGCTGAATTATATTTACAGACTCGCTTTCATCGTACTCCGCTGAGTAATTTGTAACAAGACTATTTGGAATCTCCGGGTTGAAGTCTGCCATGGCCTTAATGATACGCTTCTGCCCCTGATCGTTGCATTTAAGCTCGAAGTTAAGCAAAACTTTCTTCCTATTTTCGGCCATGTTGTAATGTGTTATACCAACCTAAAAAATTTTTCTATCTGAAGTACTAGTAATAAGTTGATGGGAGATCATCTAATATTTCGTTTACAAATTGTCATTAATTGTCTTATGTCGCAAGAGCAACTTAGTGTGCCTTATGATAATGATACTTTTACTCCTAAGCAAAGGAGATAGGATATGTTTTTGTCGTCATAGGATGTGACGGACATGATTTCCAGCTAATCAGCCTAACTAAAGATAATAAATTGTTATAACACCAGTTGTTAGAAGATCTTGCTAGGTAAGGATTGTATTTAGAGTGTTATTCTTATCTATCATAATGCGCGTAGTCCGAGTACTATGTGTGAGTGGACGCACGAAGAAATAAAAGAAAAGGAAACAGTAAGCGCAAAAGCTAAGGCGAAAGATATCGAGACTTTTGAAAAGAAAGAAGAGAGACCACTGACTACAATCAGTTAAGACAAAAATTACACAAACAAAAAATAGATAGTTAACTATCTTTCTTTTTTCTTTATCTCAATAATGAGAAGTTATCACAGACACAAGACAGTAATATATATCTCTACATGGTAATGACTAGTGCAACTTTCTCAGCTTGATGTTATAGGCAAGGCTGAATCTGTGGGCTTCGTCTCGAGCATGCTGCAGCATTTTGAGGCCTGCATTACTCTTAGGTAGTACAATTGGGTCTTTGGAACCCGGCACATAGATCTCTTCATTTTCCTTTGCAAGACTGATGCAGTAGACATCTGAGATGCCCAAGCTTCGAAGTGACATGATAGCGGCTCCAAGCTGGCCGCGCCCACCATCTATCAGTATAAGATCGGGAATCTTTTCACCTGCAGACGAATAGCGCCTGCGAACAAGCTCACCTATCATCGCAAAGTCATTCTGCCCTACTATTGTTGTGATGTTGAATCTTCTGTAGTGGCTCTTGCTGGGTTTGCCATTGATAAATCGAACACATGACCCAACAGCAATCGAGATTCCAAGGTTTGATACGTCAAAGCAATCAATGACTTCAGGCATGGAAGTAAGCTTTAAGGCATTTTTAAGTTCTACCACTGCTGGATCATAACCCCTTTCAATGTATATTGAAAGGTTGCGCATGATAAGGTCCATAAGCTGCCGCTTATCCTTTGTCAGCATCTTTTCGACATTAAAGATGCTCACCTTGTGCCCTGATATTTTTTCAAGTGACAACTCTAACACCTGCTTGTCCTCAAGGTCTTCATTGACATAGACAAACCTTGGGATTATTGGGACTGAAGAATAATATTGTAGAAGAAATGAAGAAAGCGAGTTGTCGCCTACTAGATCAAATTCAAACTTTTTCCGATCGCTTATGACACCACGTGTCCTGCGGAGTGTCATTACATGGGCCACTCCCCTTTTTGTATCTTCTAAGATGCTAACATATTCTTCGTCATGGTTGCGGTTGACAGCCTTTTCCATCTTTTGCTTAATGCGCAGATTGTTTAGCCTGTACAGAGTATCACGAATATCCTTTGCTCTTTCATAGTCGCCAAGCTCGGATGCACGCTTCATCTCTGCATGCATTTCCTCAGCAAACTTATCGATACTGCTCTTGCCTTCTAGTATGTCTTGCAATGCTACTATATTCATCATATATTGCTCCTGCATTACATTAGCTATGCATGGCGCGTCGCAATTCTTGATAAAGTACTGAAGACAGGGTGTCTTGGGCAGCCTATTGCATACTCTTATCTTGAATAATTTTCGCAAGAGTCCAACTGTCAAGTATTTAGAACTGCCCCGCACAAACGGCCCATAGATTCTGCCTTTTGGTCCGGTGAATTCTCCTGCCCTGTTGCGTCTGGCGACAAGGAGACGAGGAAATGTCTCCTCTGTTATTTTTAGATAAGTATAACGCTGCTGATCCTTCAACTCTATATTGAAGACTGGCCTGTAACGCTTGATTAGATTTGACTCAAGAAGGAATGCCTCAATCTCATTGTCAGTAACAACAAAATCTATGTCTGCTATCCTGTTAACCAGCCTGCTGGTCTTCCATCCTAGCTTGGGTTCGTGCCTGCTGAAATAAGAGGTGATACGTTTTCGCAGGTTTTTGGCCTTGCCTATGTAGATTATCATATCTTCACTATCCTTCATTAGGTAGACGCCCGGTTGTTCTGGAATACGCTTTTCCCTTAGAATCGTAGTACTGACAGTCATTTCATTGATTTGCTCTCTGCAATATCATACTATCAACTGACAACTTCGGCTTCAGATACTTGCCAGTATAACTGTTCATGTTTTCGCTTACCTCCTCTGGGGTACCGGCTACAACAATTCGCCCGCCTGCTGCGCCACCTTCCGGTCCAAGGTCTACTATCCAGTCTGCCGACGTAATGACATCAAGATTGTGCTCGATGATTATGACTGTGTTGCCAAGGTCAACCAGCCTTTTTAGCACATTTAGCAGCTTGCTTACGTCTGCAAAGTGGAGGCCTGTAGTGGGCTCGTCTAAAATGTAGACCGTCTTGCCAGTGTCGCGCTTTGACAGCTCTGCAGCAAGCTTGATCCTCTGAGCCTCACCTCCTGAGAGTGTGGTTGCAGGCTGACCCAGTCTCAGGTAGCCAAGACCCACATCGCTTAGAGTTTGGAGTTTTTTGGTAATAGTCGGTATCGCATAGAAGAATTTTAGTGCTTCTTCGACAGTCATGTCAAGCACATCTGAAATAGTCTTGCCTTTGTACTTTATTGCAAGTGTTTCAGAATTATAGCGCCTACCCTTGCATTCGTCACATGTAACGTAGATATCGGGCAAGAATTGCATCTCTATCTTTTTTGAGCCGCCACCTTCACACGAGTCACACCTCCCCTCTGAGACATTGAATGAGAACCTGCCAGCTTTGTATCCCATCTCTCTTGCCTGAGGTGTCTTGGAAAATAGCTCCCGTATCGGCGTAAAGGCATTAACATAAGTGGCAGCATTTGATCTTGGAGTTCTGCCAATTGGAGACTGATCTATGCCTATCACCTTATCTATATGCTCAAGGCCAGATATCCTATCATGCCTACCGGCTCTTTCCTTTGTACCGTAAAAGTGTGCGGCAAGTGCCCTGAACAATATATCGTTTATGAGTGTCGACTTGCCTGAGCCTGAAACACCGGTGACAGCTGTCATGCACCCCAGAGGAAACCTGACATCAATGGACTTTAGGTTATTCTCATATGCATTGTGAACAGTCAGCCACTTGCTTGGCTTTCTACGTTCATGCCGATGGACAACCAGTTGATCACCTCTGAGAAAAGCGCCTGTAATGGAGCTAGGATTATTTACAATCTCTTCAAGCGGGCCGCTTGCAACAATATCTCCTCCGTGCCTACCGGCACCTTGGCCAATATCTATTATCCAGTCAGAGCTTCGTATAACTTCCTCGTCATGTTCTACAACAATGAGAGTGTTGTCTAGGTCTCGAAGTTTTTTGAGAGTATCTATTAGACGCATATTGTCGCGCTGGTGCAGGCCGATCGTTGGCTCGTCCAATACATAGAGCACACCTGTTAGGTTTGATCCGATCTGAGTCGCAAGCCTAATTCTTTGTGACTCGCCGCCTGAAAGTGTGGCAGTCATTCTATTGAGAGTAAGATAGTTGAGCCCCACATTTAATAAAAAGTCAAGTCTTGACATAATTTCCTTCAGTATAGTCCTTGCGATGTAGCGCTCAGTTTCTGTGAGCGCTAGCGTTTGGAAGAAGCGATAGCACTCATCTATTGACATGTCACACACATCCATTATCGACCTGTTTTGTATCCTGACTGCCAAAGCTTCGTCGCGCAGGCGTCTGCCATTGCATAACTCGCAAGGGCGCTCCCGCATGAATTGCATTAGGTCTTCGCGCTTTGACTCGGATTCGGTTTCGCGGTAAATGCGGTCAAGGTTTGGTATGACCCCCTCAAATGATCCACGGTATTCCCATCGGCTGTCAGAATAGCGCGACTGGTACTTGTAGTGGATGCTCTCATCGCTGCCATAGAGTATTACCTTAACTTGTTCTGGCTTCATCTTGGCTATTGGAGTCGCAAGGTCAAAACCAAACCTTCTGCCCACGTCGTGCAGCATCGCAGATCGAAATGTTGCAAAGTGTCCAGTCCACGGCCTTATTGCCCCTTCTAATATGCTCTTTGACTTGTTTGGTATTATCAAATCTGGATCAAATTCAATTTTGATGCCAAGTCCATTGCATTCTCTACATGCTCCAAATGGTGAGTTGAATGAAAAGGTTCGGGGCTCCAAGTCTCCAAGCGAAATACCGCAGTGAGGACAGGCATTCCTCTGAGAATACATCGTGTCCTTGTTGTCAACTGAAACTACAACAACTCCTCCGCCTACATTCAGCGCAGATTGTATCGAGTCAAAGAGCCTGCTCTTTTGTTCTGGAGTGGGTTTAAGCCTATCTACGATCACTTCGATGGTGTGCTTTTTTTGCCTGTCAAGCCTTGGATAATTGGATTTTTCTTCCTCTTCTTCCTCTTCTTCCTCGTCGAGCCTCGTTACCTCTCCATCCAGCCTGATACGAGAGAAGCCATCTTGCTTGAGCTGATCGAATAATTTTTCATATGTTCCTTTCTTGGCCTGTATGACTGGGCCCAAGATCATAACATTCTTACCTTCTGCTGTTTTCATTATAGTTTCTGTGATCGAGTCAGCTGACTGACTGGCTATTTTTCTGCCACACTTGGGGCAATGAGGTATGCCTATTCTTGCAAACAGAAGACGCAGGTAGTCGTAAATTTCCGTCACAGTGCCAACAGTTGAGCGTGGGTTCTTGCTTGTCGTCTTTTGCTGTATAGATATTGCTGGCGACAAACCGTCGATTGAATCAACATCGGGCTTGTCCATCAATTCCAAAAATTGTCTTGCATAGGCCGATAGTGATTCTACATAACGCCTCTGACCTTCTGCATATATCGTATCAAATGCAAGCGTCGATTTCCCAGAGCCAGACAGGCCCGTGATGACTACCAACTTGTTCTTTGGTATTTCGACGTTGATATTCTTGAGATTATGTTGTCTTGCTCCTTTGATTATTATCTTGTTGTGCATTATGACACCTTTGAGAACGCCGGCTCACCAAGAGCCTTTCTTATCTTATCCAGCTTTTCGCGAAACATTATTGCCTTTTCAAACTCTAGCTCTTCAGCAAACCTCTTCATTGTGGCCTCTGTCTCTACAGCGAGTTTGAACAAATCCTCTCTTGCCATCGACTTTGTCTCTACTTGAACATCGGCAATTTCCTTAATACTTTCTGGTATTGGCTTAACTATTGTCTTTGGAGTTATCTTATATCTCCTGTTATATTCTAGCTGCTTTTTGCGTCTGCGTTCAGTTTCTTCGAGAGCTTGCTTCATTGACTGGGTAATATGATCTGAATACATCATGACAGTACCGTCAAGGTTTCTTGCTGCTCTACCAAACGTCTGAATGAGGCTGGTTGTATTGCGCAAGAATCCCTCCTTGTCTGCGTCAAGGATTGCAACAAGGGAAACTTCCGGAATGTCAAGGCCTTCTCTTAGTAGATTGATGCCTACTAGCGAATCAAACTCGCCAAGACGCAGCTGCCTTATGAGTTCTGTACGCTCAAGACCTTCAATCTCAGAATGGAGATAACGCACGCGCACTTTGTTTTTCGCAAGATATTCTGCCAAGTCTTCTGCCATCCTCTTTGTCATTGTCGTGACAAGCGTCCGCTGGTTCTTCTTTGCCCTGTTCTTTATCTCTTTTATCAAATCTTCCATCTGGTTCTTAGTGGGCCGGATCTCAACCTTGGGATCCACAAGCCCGGTAGGACGGACCAGCTGCTCGATGACCTGCAAGCTACTCTTTAATTCATAGGGACCAGGTGTAGCTGATACAAAGATCACATCCTTGAGGTAATTCTCAAACTCTTCAAACTTGAGTGGACGATTGTCGTACGCACTTGGCAGACGAAAACCATAGTCAATTAACATCTTCTTGCGTGTATAGTCTCCATTATACATGCCATGCAATTGTGGCAATGTAACATGCGACTCGTCAATTACTAACAAAAAGTCATCGCCAAAAAAGTCGAGCAAGCAGTAAGGCGGCTGTCCCGGTGCCCTGCCGTCCAAGTGACGCGAGTAATTCTCAATTCCAGAGCAATAGCCAAACTCCTCTATCATCTCTAGATCGTATTTTGTGCGCTGTATGAGCCTCTGCCTCTCAAGTTCTGATGGCAAGTTCGGAAGCCAGTTCTCCAACTCGCGCTTGATTGAGTCAATAGCTCTGCTACGAGAATTGTCGTCAGTAATGTAGTGCTTGGCTGGAAATATGTTGACTGCATTTACGTCGCGCAATTTTTTCATAGTGACATGGTCATGTATGCTTATGTGCTCAATCTCGTCCCCAAACATTGAGATCCGGATAATGTCATCGGAATATCCAGGGATGATATCAATGGTGTCACCCTTGACCCGAAGATTGCCGGGCACAAGTGATATATCATTTCGCTCATAACGTGCTTCAATAAAATTGTGAATTAGCAATTTGCGGTCGATTGTCATTCCTCTTGCTAATGGAATTGCATTTTTCTCCCATTCTTTTGGTGAGCCAAGTGAATATATGCACGATACCGTAGACACAATTATTGTGGGCTCGCCAGACATCAACATCGCAGTCGCTTCTAGCCTCATCTTCTCTATCTTTTCATTCACCTCCGTGTCCTTTTCGATATAGGTGTCTGTCTGGGGAATGTAACTTTCAGGCTGGTAATAGTCATAAAAGCTTACGAAATAGCCGACATTATTTTTTGGAAAGAACTCTTTGAATTCGGCATACAGCTGCGCTGCAAGGGTCTTGTTATGAGAAATCACAAGCGTGTTCTTGTTTGTACTTGCAATGACATTTGCAATTGTAAATGTCTTGCCACTACCAGTTACGCCAAGAAGGGTCTGACGTCCACCACTCCGCACGCCTCTGACAAGCTGCTCTATTGCTTCAGGCTGGTCTCCGCTAGGGGGAAAGGCATCTTTTGCCAGAGTAAAGCCTGTAGAGCTGGTGAGCAAAGTGCTAGAACACCTATTTTCCTAACGGGCTTATATGGCTAATGCCTCACACTTCTTGCTCTGATTCATTGCGTTGGTATGTATATTCATAATGTCTGCCTGTATGCGTGCTCATTTGTATTAATAATTCTAATTACAGAATCGCGTTTGAAAACACAGCAGACGGAGCCATAAGACAAAAATTGTCTCGGCGGCAATATGCTATCACACATAGATTCTAATACTACTATCAAAATTCTGTCAAGTAATGAAATGAGTAATCAAGCTATCACATTAGACATTTAGAGAAGCAATGTTCTTAGTAGAAATTTCTTTTACAGCAGATAAACCTGAGTTTTAATTAAGAAAGTATACGAAAGTCTTTTGTCCAACTACACTGCTATGTAAAGGTATGGACAGACTCGACATTTCTCGAGTAGGCAAGCGCGAGTTCTTGGATTTTCTGCAAGATGAGGGTAAAGTGCGACTGGACGATTACATTGAGGGCGCAGTTGAGGTCGCAGAAGAGGTCCATTCTGACTTAATGCGCGAAGATGGCACTTCGCCCTTCCTTGAAACCCACACATGGCCGGTTACGATGGATGTCGTAAGGCATTATCGCTCAGTCAATCGCAATATCACAAGCGTAGAAATTGCAACCGCAATTCTGCATGACGTAATGGAAAACGATGAGAGAATCTCAAATCTGTATGAATCCAAGTCATATGGATTTGAAGCTTATCTTGAATACCGGTTTGGCAGCAAGATCCACAACATTGCAAGCGAACTGAAGATCAAGCCCCTCGAAAACTACCCAGGAGCAAACGATATAGAGCGCCAGCTGGAGCGCTTCTTAGAATACTGCGACATCCTTCGTGATGCCGAATATGAAGTCAAGGTAATCAAGCTGGCAGACAGGCTCAACAACATGTCATTTATCCGGCGCGTTCCAGGACATGACAAGATAAGGCGCTACACGCGGGAAGCAGAGGACTTTTACATTGCATATACAATGTTGCCGCCCAAAATGCCTCACTTCTATCAACGTATGAGAACTGCTTACGAAGAGCTAAGAGCATTATCGACGCAAAAGCTGGTCACCGCATAACTTTTCTTTACAAACAATTTAATGATAGTAATTTATGGAGATAAAGAATGTGATAAGAAGTATTGGCGACAACAACAAAAGACCTCAATGTTGCAGTTATTGTGAAATTAGAACCTGATTTCTCTGAAGGGAATGTCAGCTACAACGCCGACGGCACGCTCAATCGGGCAGAAACAAAGAGCATCCTTGGACCCCATAGTGCTATAGCGTCAAATGCGGCATTTTACGCTAAGGTCAAATATGGTGCGCGCGTTGCAGTTGGAACGATGGGCCCCCCTATTGCAGAGAGCGCTCTACAGCAAGCGCAGCTACTTTGCGATGCTGACGAACTTCATTTGTATAGCGATAGGATCTTTGCAGGTGCCGACACACTTGCCACCGCCGAAGTTCTCAAGGCCGGCATCTCTAAGGTGGAAGGAGGTAAAGTAGACATTGTATTTTCCGGGCACAGGGCGTCTGACGGCGAGACCGGTCAGACAGGACCTCAGACTGCTTGGAAGCTGGGCTATACCTTCTTTGGCAATGTCATAGATTATAATGTTGATCAGCAGAGTAGATCGGTGAGGGCAAAGCGCCTGATCTCACTTCAAGGGTTTTATGATATCATTGAAGAGGTAGAGGCACCCCTTCCGGTTTTCATGTCTTTAGACCCATCATACAAGGCATTTTTTAACACTGTGTCACAGAGGCTTGCTTTTGAAAAATACCAGAAAGAAGCAAAATCACGGGCAGAAAACTACAAGCAATTCCTGAAGGTTTTAAACACACAGCAGCTAGGTATCAATCCAAAACTTGTTGGGCTGCCCGGCTCACCAACAATTGTATACAAAGTCGAGCGCATACCAAAGGCAAAGGCTAGTAGAAAAGCTGAAGTTATCGATGGAACAAATCGTGATCAGATTGCAAGGGTGATAGCCAACATGTATGAGGTGCTTGGAGGCATGGTGATCAAATGATGTCAAAGTACCAGCACCTCTATGTTGTCATAGAGCATGAAGACGGCATGCCAGTCCCTGTCAGCCTTGAGATGCTGGGTGAGGCTAGGCGGCTCATAGATAGCTTTAATAAGAAATATTCATCTGACGAGAAAGTAGTTGCAGTTGTCCTTGGACACAATGTGCGCAAGTTATGTGAAGAACTTATTTTTTATGGCGCTGACGCAGTGATCTACGCAGATAGCCCGGAACTTCGATACAGGAGGAACCTTATCGACACCAAGGTGATAAGCCAGATAGCGAGTAGCAGAGAGGTGGCGGCAGAGTTTTCTGATACATCTGAATTTGTAAAGCCACGCTACATGTTTTTTGGCGCAGACAGCATAGGGAGGCACCTATCCTCTACAGTTCTGGCAGAGCTCGAATCAGGACTTGCGTCGGATATTAACAAACTTGTTATCGAGGACTTGGAAATAAAACATGAACATAAGACAAAGGGACAAGCGATGAGGTATGAAAAAACACTTGAAATGTACAGGCCCGACTTTTCCGGTTTCCTCTGGACCACTATCCTTTGCCTTGACAACCGTAACCCAGCTATTGAGCGTGAATACCATCCGCAGGCGTGCAGCATAATTCCCGGTGTGTTTGCTCCAATTGAGCCCGATAAATCAAGGCGCGGCGTAATAGTAGACTATGTCCCAGAATTTGACGAGCGTGACCTTCAGGTAAGAATACTTGATAGAAAAATAGTGAAAAGTGCGGTCGACTTTGATAGTCACAAGGCTGTCGTAAGTTTTGGCAAGGGAGTCAAGGATTCGCCAGAGCAGAATATCAAGCTGCTATCTGACCTTGCAAAAGAGATTGAAGCTGAAGTTGGCATTTCGCTTCCGATATCTAAAAAGCCGTTTCCTGTGAGCCAAGGAATAAACTCTACCTACATGATACCTGATAGGGTCATAGGAACAAGCGGCCGCAAGGTAGCACCATTGCTCTATATTGCAGTGGGAATAAGTGGCGCCATGCAGCATATTGCAGGCATGAAAGAGTCTGGGTTTATAGTGGCTATCAATCCAGATGAAAACTCGCCGATAAAAGACGAGTGCGACATATTTATCAGGGGAAGGATGGAGGATGTGATACCACTCTTGCTTGAGGAATTAAGAAAGCAGAGACCCACAATAGAGGTAAAGAAGTGATATGGAGCGCTATGACGTTGCAATAATTGGCGGCGGATCTGCTGGCCTCGCAGCCCTAAGACAGCTGTCAAACTTGAACAAACAAGCAATATTGATTGAGGCAGGCAAGAAGGCCGGCAGCAAGAACCTATCCGGTGGCATACTGTATTCTAAAAAGCCCAAGCATGGCAAGACGTATAATGTTGAAGATGTTTATCCAGAATTTCTGCAGGATACACCTGTCGAGCGCAGGATAACTCAGTACATGCTGCATGCGACTTCTCGTGACAAGGTGTTTACAATGAACCTGACTGCAGCACATGAATATCAAGCGAATTTTGGCTATTCTGTTCTTCTCAATAAACTAAATGGATGGTTTGCAAAGCAGGCCAGCGAAAGTGCAGAGCGGCAGGGTGGTGGCATAGTGTCAGGTGTGCATGTTCGCTCGCTAAGCTGGCAGGATGAAAAAACAGTAATTGAAACTGATGAGTTAGAGCCCTTTGAAGCAAAAGCAGTAATTGCGGCAGACGGAGTCAACTCAGAAGTTGCAGAAATGACTGGTGCTAGAGCAAAATTCACGCCAGAGCAGCTGTACCAAGGTGTAAAGGTCGTAGTCAAGCTGCCAGAAGAGATAATTGAGCAGCGGTTCGGAATTGGGCCGGATGAAGGCACTGCTCATCTATTTGCCGGCGACGTCACACTCAACCACATTGGGGGCGGGTTTTTGTATACAAACCTCGATACACTTTCTGTAGGTGCAGTCTACCATTACGACTCGCTTATGGACAGGCCATCAGAACCTTACACGCTGGTAAATGCTCTGCTAGAGAATCCTTTGGTTGCAGAATTTATCAAAGATCAAGTGGCAGTCAAAGAGGAAATAGACAAGAACCTGCCAAAGGAGGAACAGCTTAGGACACGGTTTGCGGTTAGCAAATTAATAAAGACGTGGAATGAGCTTCGTGATAGCTACCACTCGCGTGCTGTCAGGAAAAAGCTGGTTGAAAGCGGTAAGTACAAATCGGAAGAGGAAATCAAAGCAAGGCTTGATTCTGTGCAGAATGAGCTTGCTACAAAATACGACACAAAATTTGTCACTGATTATGTTGAGCTTGAATACGGAGCCAAGCTGGTGCCAGATGGCAAGCGCTGCGCAATGAAAAAGCCGTACTACAAGAATATCCTCTTTGTAGGCGATGCGGCCGGAAGGGGAGTTTTTATCGGACCCAGAATAGAAGGACTCAACGTCGGCATAGACGATGCAGTAAGGGCGGCAAACGCAGTCGCAAGAGCTATTGATAGAAACAACTTTTCTACCCAGTACATGGGCGAATCTTACAGTCGGTCAATAGAAGAGAGCCCATACACTCGAGATATGAAGGAGATAGACAAGGACTATCTTAAGATATTCCTCGATGCTGCAAGGGATGTGCCAAAGGATATCATAGGACAACGCTACGGCATGGTGTTCAGGTTAATGTCAAGTGGCACACTAAGAGGGCTGGCTGTAGGCTTTGCAAACATCCTTGGCTACGACAAGCTGCTACCGCTGGTCGAATCAGAAGACACGTATGTCCAGGTGCCAATAGAACTTGCAGAAAAGACCGGGAGACAAGTTCAGGCAACATATGAACCTACAATACCTACGATAGCTCAGCGCATCGCACGGCTAAGATACGATGACGATAGAGTCTCACACATCAAGGTGCTCAATCCGAAGTCAGAATTCATGAAAAAGATGGTGACCCTTTGTCCTACATTCTGCTACAGTATGGAAGGGGGTGACGTGACGCTCCAGCATGAAGCATGCATCGAGTGTGGCACCTGTGCCGAGGAAACGGAGTGGCGCCACCCAAGGGGAGAAAAAGGGATAATTTACCAGTACGGCTAGCCAGCCAGCCAACTAACTAATTCTTCCACTTTATTGAGCAGCCAATGGAAGGATCAAAATCCTTCTCTATTCTTTCTCCTCTTAGCAGCTTGCGAATGTTATTCTCCATAACCGGGACTGTAGGCTTAGCCTCTGGCTCAAGTGCGTCATTTATCCTGCCGTGGAATACCAGCCTACGGTCTGCATCAAACAAGAATGGGTCTGGAGTGCACGCTGCGCCATATGCCCTCGCAACATCTTGGCTTTCATCTATTAGGTATGGAAAATTCAGCTTGTGCTCATTTGCAAATATGAGCATGTTGTCAAATCCCTCGTCTTTGTAGTTTGGATCGTTACTATTGATGCCCATAACCTGAAGTTCAGATGTGTTGAATCTGCTTTGCAAAGCAACAATGTCCCCGATCCTTGCCTTGACATAAGGACAGTGATTGCAAATGAATACAACAAGTGCTGCCTTGCTCTTATAATCCTGTAGTGAGTGCATCATATTGTCTATGCCTTTCAATATAAAATCAGGCGCTCTGCTGCCTGTCTTGAGAACTTGGGGTGATGAAGCAGTCTTGACCATGTCAAATCATGCAATTTGTAGATATTATATATCTATTACGAATTCCCCGCATTACCATTATAAATATCATCGTCCTAAATGATAATACCGATGGATTATTATGGAAAGGAGAGTATAAGCAACAACAATAACAACACCAAGCTCCTGTCAATAATCCTGCTGGCAGTATCTGCTGCAGTAATTGTTGCTATGTTTATCCTTCAGTTCTTTGGAGTATACTTTTTCTTTTTCTTTCTACCGCTAACCTTCAGTTTGCCGTGGTCAATAATAAGGCTATGGGGTCGCAAGGCAAGGAAACAGTGGAATGTAGAGGATCTCCGCTAGCAAATGCAATAGAGTTCTCTATGCAGGATCAGAAGATAAAGTCCTTTTCCAAAATCAGAGCGAGACATCCAGTTACTGCAACTTGACAGGAAATGCTTTTCGTAGAAAAAGATCAATGCACATACACTGATCTTGACAAAAAAGATGGATAAAAATATTCTCTAGGCTGGATGCATAGCAATCACTATTCATTGCAGTAGTTCACAAAAAGCAAAAGCGTATATCAAAAGGAGCTTGAACAAATAATAATAATAATTATTACTCCTTTGTCTGCATTAGGTGGACTAATGTCAGATTCAATTGATGCCATTTTACAGCTTCCACAGCGCAAGATCGTCATAGCAGAGAATGATGTTTTCCTGGACAAGCAGATAAAAAACGATATTTTCATTCTAATGGTGGAAGAATCGATTGGTTCGGCGGGTGGAAGAGCTGCCAGCTTCGGCCACAGGCGAGTCGACAGGATATATGGCTTCTCATGCTATGGTATCGGCAAGTGCACAAAATTCTTTGACACAATCGAGCAAGACAAGATCGACCAGTTCGACATACCATACAGCGCAGTTGCAATGGACATCAGGCTCTCAGACGGCAAGCCGTATGTGTTGCAGGGGATAGTAGACCCCGATTCTGTAGCATCCTACCGTTCAGTGGTAAGCAATCTAAAATAGGCTTGCCGACCAAGAACAACTAGTAATGTCAGAAGATCATCAGCCCCTTGAGCAGACAGTCTCTGCAATAGAAGATTTGCTTTACATGGGTGCGATCAGGCTTGTCGACAAGGAAGACAGAGCACTGTTATCCCCCCAGTTCTCCCTTGTAGTTTCAAACATGATGTCGAGCATGAAAATCGACGAGAGTGCTGATAGCAGCGAGATAATGAAGCTCATGTACTATTCACTGCTGATCTATATAGGCGAGTACCTGAAGGTGCCTAAGTCTTTTATGATGGCACTTGGAAACGATCTAGAGAAAAACCGCGACAGCATGGAGTCTGGCCAGCTTGTCACTGCTTATGTTACTGTGTTAACCGAGATTTGGGTTCACAATCGCCATCGGCAGCAGCAGGAGGGGAAAAATAGGTGACTAATGCAACAGCAATCAATTGAAAGTTCACATCCATATGGAGGTGCTTGTTATTCATTCATTCATTCATTGACTCTCATTGCTACTCGTGGCGGGGTTTCTAAATCAGAAAAAGCCTGCGACAGAGATGGGATATGATTTTTAAGGAAAGCTGGTTTACATGTGTTCTACGATGTTTCAGACGTCGCTCAAGCCGCCAATCATAGAAACAATCTCCCTATTGAGAAAGTCTGAGCCCAAGGTGTGGATTGAAGCATATGGCTGCTCTGCAAGTATGGCGGATTCTGAGATGATAAGTGGGCTCTTAAAGGAGGCCGGCTATGAAATTGCAAGCAAGAAAAGTGAAAGTGCCCTCAACCTCATTGTCACATGCTCTGTCAAAGATACAACCGAGCATAGGATGGTGAGCAGAATCAGGACACTGACCAAGTCGGGCAAGCCGCTCATCGTTGGAGGTTGCTTGCCAAAGGCAGACAGGGCAAAAGTAGAATCAGTGACTTCCTCGGCAAGTCTTCTTGGTCCCAATTGCATCGACAAGGCGCCGGATGCCGTAAGGTTAGCCCTTTCAGGAGGCAGGCTTGTGGCTCTTAGAGGTTCTTCACTTGATAAGGTCAATATTCCAAGGGTCAGGCTTAACTCAGTGGTCAGCATAGTAGAGATAGCAAGCGGATGCATGAGCCAGTGCACTTTTTGCCAGACAAAGATTGCCAAGGGGTGGCTTCGGAGCTACCGCATAGGCGACATAGTGAGACAGATTAAATCAGATATCAAGAGTGGTTGCAAAGAAGTATGGCTTTCTTCAACCGACAATGGATGCTATGGAAGAGACATAGACACTAACCTTGTAGAGCTTCTGAATGCATGCTGCTCACTAGAAGGCAGCTTCAAGATAAGGGTAGGAATGATGAACCCTATGTATCTGCCTGCGATACTAGATAGAATGGTCAGTTTATTCTATGAAAGTGACAAACTCTTCAAGTTTCTCCACATACCTGTTCAAAGTGGAAGCGACAGGGTATTGAAAAAGATGAAGCGTGGTCACACCTCCAAGATATTTATGGACGCCGTAGAGGCCTTTAGAGGCAAGATCCCTGAGATGACAATCTCTACTGACATCATTGTAGGATTTCCATCAGAAACGGAGGATGATTTCAAAGAAACTATTGACTTAGTTGAAAGATCTCAACCAGACATTGTTAATATTTCGCGCTATGCTGCCAGGCCAGGAACAGAGGCATATGAATGGAAGGGCATGAGGGTTAACTCTCAACTATCCAAAGAAAGATCAGAGTATCTGCACGCTCTTACAAGGAGAATCTCTAAGAAGCGCAGCTCCCTCTGGCAGGGCTGGCAGGGCGAAATAGTAATTGATGAGATTGGAAAAGTGAGGCAGGGGAGAAACTATGCATACAAGCCAGTAGTCATATCATCATCATCAACAACAAATGCTCCTGCTGATGATCGTCAAATTTTACTTGGTGACAAAGTGCGTGTCAAAATTTATGATTTTTCCAACTTTTCATTGAAAGCAAAGATAATTTTGTAGGTCAGCTAAACTTTGTTACGCCACGATTAGCTTTTGATTAATCACCAAAACTTTTTAACTTGACATGTCTATCTCTGTGCGGGGAGCTCGGGGAAACCTTGGAGGATGAGTTATCGATCAAGAGTCCTATGTTGCTGGTGGGCATCGGTGGCGTAGGAAGTAAAATTGCAGCTGCAGCAAGTGCGGCTCTTGAATGCAAATGCCTAATGATAAGCAACGATAAGAAGGATTTGGTCCACAATGATAGGTGCACTGCTATTTTTGTTCGTTCTGGAGAATGGGTCAACCCTTCTAGTTATAAATTACGCTCTTTTGTGGAGAGTCATCGCAATGAGATGGCGACGGCAATGCGGGGCTACTCGACAGTCATTGTTGTTTCAAACTTGGCAGGGCGTGCCGGCACCGCAATAGCGCCAATTGTATGTAGGATGGCAAAAGATTCCAGTACTGCTGTAATCTCTATAACAATTATGCCCTTCAAATACGAAACGGATCGCATTTTCAGTGCCGGTACTGCTCTCAGAAGAGTGCGTGAAGTTTCAGATTCAACGATAGTGATGGACAACGATGCATTCTTGGATAATAACTCGGAGCTGTCTCAACAAGATTGCTTTGCCATAACAAATAATGCGATAGTTGAGGTCATAGCCTCAATCTCTGCCGGCATGATAAAGCCGGCAATGAACGTGTTATGCACAAGCAGGGCAAGCCCTAGCTCGGAATCCTCTCTTCGCGATTCGCTTTCAATGCTATATGATGCCGTGCCAGATGCAAGCACTGTCAAAAGAGCGATGGTATATGTAATGGGAGGTAAGAGGATCCCTATTGGAGAGCTGAACAAGCTGGTAGGTTGCGTGCGGGGAATATTCAAAGAGGACGGCTCAATAGAAGTTGGGATGCTATCCTCAATGTCGTCTTCTAATGGAGTACGCGTACACCTTGTTGCATCGGCTCCGCAAAAGACACGGTTTGATAGCTACGACCCCTTGGGAGACATCATTCCTGATGTACTTGACTGGGATGAACCTGACTCGGCTCCTGACATCAAGCTGACCATCCCTACTGCCATCGAATAGGTTATATTATTATAGCCAAAATGGCTGGAGCAATAGTAGAGCAGTAAAAGAGAGAGTGCGCACTCTAGTGGTACCATATGATATCATGCGGCTGTAGATGCATAGTGTGTAAGAGTCAGCAGCTTAAAAGCTACCAGTTTGTGGCGCAGGACGGTTATGATGATATTCATCATACATGCATGTTGTGCGGCACGCATTTCAATCACCTCGACGGAGAGACATATTCAAAATGCGAATTTTGCAAATTTCCCTGACTATGTCAGAGAATGTCGCTGTCTAGATTAACCTTTTTTTGTTGATGTATATTTTGTTGCTATATCATATGAGTTACCGGTTTGCTTGATATTGCATCTATGGTATGACATATTATTATTATTAAACGCATGATGAAATAAGCGGGTTCCTAGAAAACTCTATCTAAGAAGGTAGGTAATATTTTACAAGTATTCAATGATGATGGAAAAAACCTGCGATGAAAAAAAGTTCTAGAGCCACATGCAGAATGGCTTATTTACGAGCACAAGTCACTCGATGTATGTTATCATATTCGATCGCCATGCAGGCGACGATATCGACAGCCATCATGAATATGGCATCTTTGATATCGACGACAACAAAAAAATTTACAGAAAACACTGGCAATGTAATCACAGCAAGCGCACAACCACAACAACAAGCAATAACAACCAGTGGTGGAGGAGGGGCTAGTAACAAATGACATCCGATAGACTGTCATCATTGACAAGAACTGCCCCATTACTGTCGCTACTGCTGGCTGTTGCGGCAATTTTATTTACAGCACCACTAGCAATGACTCCACAGACAGCAGCAACAACAACAACCCTCAGTCCTGAAGAGGAAGACGTTGAAGAAACCCAAGAGACTGCAACAGAAAACCTAACAGAAGAAGATAGAGATGTCAACGGTATAGAATTTACGCCAAGGTGGGGAGAGATTTCAACACTTGAACCTGATTCAATAGACGTACTCTTCGCTGATTGTCTGGAAGACGAATTTGCAGTCTCTAGTCAATTCGTTTTCGAGACCTCAGACGTCATAGCATCACAATCGTTTCCTGTAGCTTTTGAAGATGATGATGATGAGACAGCAATGTCTTGGCTCGCTGTCGTCGAGAACACTCACAACAGTGACGATAAAGCGGCTTCAATAGGCGTCATCTGCGCTAGCGAAAATGATGGTGATGGTGATGGTGATGATGACGACTATGACGACATAGATGTAAGGACAAAGACCGCTATCAAGAACATTATTAAGAATTTCATCAGGGTAGAGAACAACCAGATCGTGAATTTGAACAACATCATAAACATAAGGCAGCAGATAATACAAAACGCAATACAGATCCTTTCGATCACGGGCAACAACAACACTGTCAACCAAGTCATTAGCCAGGCAGCGGCACAGATCGCAAATGTGAATGCAACAACGCCCACAGAGATCCAGCAGATAATCGACCAAAATGCCCAGGAGGAGGGAGTGATATCAGGGACAGGCAACCAGACCAGTCTTAGCCAACTGATAGAGCAGGATGCAGCACAACAGGCAAACGTAACAGATGGAGAAGAAGTCGATACTACTGATATCGAGCAAGAGATAGGCCAAGAAGCTGAGCAAGCTGCAAACGTAACAGATAGCGGCGGGGCTGATACGAGTATTGAACAACTCATACAAGAACGTGCTCAGCAACAGGCACAGGTAGATGAGCAGCAACAACAACTGCAGCTAGGAGAAGGCGGCACTACTGATATCGATCAAGCGATAGGCCAGAATGCTAGCCAACTGGCACAAGTGGATGTTGAAGGAGAAGTACCAGGGAACAGCACAGGCGACTGATTTCTTTCCTTTCTCTTTTTTCTTTATTTTCTATTAGAATGGATTAAAGGAGTAA
>DASUUV010000032.1:0-2300 GCA_036373895.1 Nitrososphaera sp.
GACGCGATAGTCCTTTTTGAGCCTCGAGATTATTGATTTGTGAGCATTAGTCATCGGGTTTAGATGCACAAGATAGATTGCAGCGGCGGCGGCGGCAGTAGTGCTCATGATTTAACTTGGATAGTACAAGAAAGAGATAATGAGAAAAAGTAAAAGAAACAGCAGGCCTAGCTCTTCCTTATCTCGATTTCAATCGTAGAGACGTTTCTCGTCCTGCCGTCCTCCGATTGGACTGTCTCAGATCCAATCCTTACGTCACCTATCTTGTATCCTGCATTTTCCATCCTCTTCAGCGTGATCTGCGATACGTCTACTGCTCGTCCAATGCTCAGGCCCCTTGCCTTGATTGTAACCTGAGGCTGGTTGGCCAACTGGATCAGAGTTGACGTAACATATGTCATGAGCGGTTTCTTGCCAATGTATATTGTGTCATGGGGTCCTTCTCTGCGGGGGGTTGTCTGTTCTTGTGATGGTTGTGGTGGTTCGGACATGGATGGGTTAAAGCCTTAGGGATAATTTAAGTCAACGGTCAACAAAGGGTCTTTCTTTAACTCCATTCTTAACCCTTTTGTGATTATCACTAGCGATGTATTATAGAGAGAAATATGTAAGGCAGGCATATGCGTACTGATATCAGTTGCGTTTGTTTGGCAAGAGAGGAGGCAGTAACAAGTGGAAGGCAGAATATGACGATACACTCTACAAGATCTATGATTGGAGTGGCAACCTTGCAGGTTACCTGTTCCCAGCATACAGAGATATCGAGACCAAAGATGAAGAAATTATTGTTGAGCTGAATAGAATTCACGCCCAAGTCACGGAAGGGACACTTTTGCTACCGATGGTAAAGCTGAACCTGCTTGATAACAATGAAGGAATGGACATTGACTATGTTATTTCTTCACTTCAAGCAAACACAGAGAGAACCAACAGGTGGAAAGAGTGGTTGCACGATAACGCTAAACCATTCAATATTGCAGATTCTGCCGTGTATACTGCAAGGGAAGATCGCAACATGCTTTCAATAGCTCTTGGCATCGTTGAAACGTTTAATCTAGGTGAAAAGGAAGTACGCGACTTTTTATCTCCATTGCTTGACAAGCTGCATGAAGACGGGCTTCTCTGATTTTTATATATACGAAGGTGCTCCTGTGATATGCAAGCATGAAGATCCAGTTTGCGCATCACCTCGTCTGTCTCCAACACACCGACAAGCAGTTGCGCCTCCACCTTGAGAGCCTTGAAATAGATGGGACAAACGAGTGTATGGAGGGATTTCTGAGATGCAAAGAGTGTGGCACAAGATACCCCATAATACAGGGCGTGGCAATAGTAGTCAAGGACTTCTTGTCCTATGCTGCAGGCCGAACGCAAATGTACGGAAGGTGGCTTCTGGACAGCAGGACAAAAGAGATGAAGCAGTTTTTGAAGGAGTGCGGATCAAGACTTTCGCCGGGCTCTACATCAAACAACAGATACGAAGAGGGTGGCAGCTGGTTCGTCCCTTACAGGTGGACTCAGTACGAGCATTCTGTAGAAGATAGGCTGCTCAAGTCGCTCCGGTGGCGATTGAAGCCAAATGAAGTTTACAACAGGATAGTGCATAGCATCAACCCCAAGATGGATGGGGTTGCACTTGACATGGCATGTTCAATGGGCTATAGTACTATGCTCCTTGCGCAAAAGTATGCGTTTGCAATTGGCATAGACATCTCCTTTTCATTCATCCGCGAAGCTAGAAAAAAGATGTACGAATTAAAACGTGGAAATGTTGAGTTTTGTGTATCTGACTTGCTGAACACGCCATTCAACCCCAGCAAGTTTGACCTGATACTTGCATTGAACCTGCTTGAGCTTGTGGATCCGGAAAAGCTTCTGGCGTCAATACACTGGCTACTTAAGCCGCATGCCGATATGATAATTGCTGATCCGTATGATTATAACCGCGACCCACCAGCGGAAAAGATCTACGATGCACAATCTTTCCGCAGGCTTTTGGAAAATTCAGGCTTTGAAATAGGGGAAAAGAGCAGCAAGAATGAATCATTTATCCCATGGGTTCTCAAAATAAATGAGCGAGCTTACCTGTTCTACTTTGTAGACTATATCAAGGCTAAAAAGCTGTCGAAGCAGAAATTTTAATAATACAACCAAATCAAACATATCCATATGCCAACAGCATACGTCCTTATCAATTGCGACTTGGGTTCTGAAGAGGAAATAATTCGAGAAATAAGAAAATTGCCGGAAGCCGTTGAAGTATCAGGTGTATATGGCGTTTACGACATAATTGCTAGAAT
>DASUUV010000033.1:0-2942 GCA_036373895.1 Nitrososphaera sp.
TACAAGCAATCAATAGATGGAATCGAAGAATCAAAGAAAGAGGCATGGAGGATATATGATAAAAGTAATAACACTAGCTCAGTAAAAGAGAAACTAGCTGCATTAAAGCTCATTATATAATCCAATGAAGCAAGGTTCAGATTGTTATCAGACGGTCAGTCAGTTATTTCAATGAGATGGTTAGAAGAGAGGTTGAACAAAATTGAAACTGAGGTTAGACAAGTAAATTGAAAAACTAGTAGAAAGGGTGTATGCAGTAGAAGGAAAAGCCGCTATTAAGAGTGGTGGTGACGCTATACACACCAACAAGAAGAATTGATCGACTCTGAAATTGAAGCTGGGTTTGCAAAGCTAAGTGGAGAGGACAAAGAAGGCTGCCGTATATCTTGGCCAGAAAGCCTATGACGAAGAAGATGTATGGCTATTATGACACAACAGGGATCAGATTACTGTAAGCGAAAATGGCTAGAAGAACTACAACACAAGAAAGGCATCAATAGCTAAAAAAGGACTAGTATTTTCATAAATCCAGTTGGTTTATGCTTCATGTCAAAGGCTATGATGGATATGGTTGTTATAAGGGTATATGTGTGCCAGAATGAATAATATACTATCCAAAAGAAGGAAGAATGAAGATTAAGAGATAAAAAGATGGTTAAAAAAGGGAAGAAGAACAACAACGAATTTTTGGTTAAATGATAATGATAACTCTGATAAATGAGTCACTTGTCTAGAACAGATAGAATATTACTGTGAGAAAGCAGCTCAGCAAACTTTGTTGCTTAGAACTTTTTCTCTGTAGCATCTTGATTGGAGCTTTTCTTCTTTGGCAGCCCGCTCCCCTGGTTTGGTGGGCTTGATTGAGGATTTTTTATAGTCCTTGAATAGTCAAATTCTGATTTTCATCTCCTATGAGTTAGAAATAAGAATTAACAGAAGTTGGGTCATGTCATGTCCCTAACTTACCAACCAGCCAATTCCCCAACTTAACATTCTATGTCCCTAATTTAACAGGAGCCTCAAATGTCCCTAAGATTGAACAGTGTCATATATCAAGATAATCCAGCATTTTCCGTTATTAGCCAAAAATGGTGTACAAAAGCCTCTGCCTCAAATTGGTTTAAATCTGCCCTCATGGGATCTTGTTACCTGCTTGAGCGCACAGAAGGATGTCTCAATCTCTTTGGCTGAAAGTTCCATAGCCGCAGGGAATGACCTACATGGCACCGTGGTCATCAACTACCCCGGGAGATTTGACACCGTGGTAGTAAACTCCCAGATAGAGAACTCAAGTGATGTATTCTCCTACACTAGCCTCAATGGGGAAAACATCAAACATCCTTATGCACGGCTATCAATCTTTAAGTCAGAGCTTGCCGGTACAAATACCATCAATTTTACCGCCACCACGAACCACGTTCCTGCAGGTGAATACTCTAACGTTAAATTCCGCGTGTCGATAATACAAGAGCATAAAGAAGTGGTAAGCGACATCGCCTATACAAAAATAGTAATAAAAGCTTAAGCGAAGCTCTCTACGATTTCTACGCTAGCCTGCATGTGCGGATGCGGCTCGCAGTGATATGGGTATTCGCCAACCTCAGTGAATGTAAATTCGAATGTTTCACCAGGCATCAGAATTGCACCTAGCTGCTGAGTCGAGTCAAAAGCTCCATTAATAAGATCTACGTATCCGTCGTCTGTAGTTACTGTGTGGCCGGTGACATCGGTGTTTGTCCATACCACCGCATTTGATATTCCTATTGTTCCTCGCGCTTCCTTTGGAACATAAAACTGGCCGTTAGTTGGTAGAGAGGCACCTTCTGCAATACTTACTTCGATAACTTCTGGAGGATTAAGCACCTCTTCTGGAAGGGTAGGCCTCGCGGTGGCCTGTGGAATGTAGACAAACTGGTAGTAACCCATGCTTACAGCGACTGCAACAATAAAAGCAATGACACTGATGCCGCCGGCGTGGTTTACCATATAACTCGATCTTGGAAATCATTATTTTCACATATAAAGCTTGGTTGTTAGAGAGCTTTTTTGTCTTGGCTCTCTTTGCTGGCAGCCGACGTAAGTTGAGCATGATCCGATGGTGTCTGCCCAGTCTTGCCGCTGCCCCCTGCTCCTCCGGATCCTGCATGCTTTTGTTGCTGCTGTTGTTGTTGCGCGAGCTGCGCCATCTGTTCTGAACTAACTTTTGCAGTCACGGTCGGTGGAGGTGCCATTGGCTTTTGTGCTGGAGGAGTAGTAGTCGTAGGTACAGGCTTGGGCGGAACAGGCGCAGCTGCTGGCTTGGAGGGAGTCGGCGGGACAGGCCTAGGTGGAGGTGCCTTTGCACGCGTTCTACCGTACCTGTAGATATGAAACATCGCTGCAAAGACCAGCATCATTATGCCTATTATAAAGAGGGAATAGTTCTTCATTCCTTGAAGTATCGCATAGTATGCGGAGATGTTGAGATAGACTTGGAAAGCAAGGAGCGTTATAAACAAAACGTACAGCCACTTTTGTGAAATATTTATTGCACCTTTGGGGGCCTTCTTGGGCTGAAGCTTGGCATTTGCTTCCGCATGCTTGGCCAGCTTGATTATCATATAGGTAAACCCAAACGATAGCGGGACGAGCATTATCATAACTACGTAAAAGAATATGGGGTCAATCACCAATCTTTCAAGTAGCGCCTTATTTCTATCAGGGTCAATATAGAATCCCCAGTATGTGGTGACAATGATCTGTGCAAGGCTCGTGATGCCTAGCGCAGTGATAATCGGTCTATCCTTCCAAGAGAATTTCTTGTACTTGTCTATAAACGGAACAATCAGTAGCGCAAATATGAATAGTCCTGGCCAGGCAACACCTGTGACAAACTTGTCATACATAGTACGCAAAAACGCGTAAAGCCCAGTAAGATACCACTCAGGAACTGTGATGCCAGG
>DASUUV010000034.1:0-9870 GCA_036373895.1 Nitrososphaera sp.
TAATCTTAGCAAGAACCCTGGAGGAAGTCCAGCAGCCAAGTTTGTTTACTTTGTAATGAAATCAAAGCATCCAATTGATCAGGTTGAGCTCATGAATATGACTAATCTTCCGAGGAGGACAGTGCAAAGCGCAGTGGAGGAGCTTAAATTACAAGGGTTAATTATTGAACGAAGCAGCTTAGATGATGCACGAAAGAAGCTATATATCCCCGTTCAATTTGAATGGCTATGAATGAACTGCAACTAAAATCTTCTCTATCGGCGAGCATACTGCCAAGAAATGGCAAGAAATTTGCGTCAGAGACAGACACACAAACCTATCGAAGAAAGAAGCAAGAAAAAGTGAAATGTGGATCTACGCTTCTTGAGGAAATTTGTATCAGTTGTTTAACATCATAGGACATGACAGTAATTATGCAGGCATCCTTTATGGTTGCAGAACTTTCGTATTGTAAGGGTGAGAAGAATTTTCCTTATAAATTGATATTTGATGTCAAAGAACGCTTATAAAAAAGGAGATTTCCTGTACGTAGGACGAAAATACTTGGCAAATAGTACCTTTAGAGTGCAATCACACAAGTTCAGCCAGGAGAACATCCAGACTACACTTGTGTGCTCAAAATGCGACGAGGTCTTTTCCAAAGAGTTCCCTTTAGACCTCGAGGGTCAGACGATAGAGTTCAAGTGTCCAGTGTGTGGTGTGCCTGGCGAAGCAGATCTTCCATACAAAAGCGCCGAAGAACGCGAAGAGCTGGAAGAGGACTTTGAAGAGGTGGAAGAAGAAGAGGGCGGCGAAGAGTTTGACGAAGAATACTAGCTGGCTGTGCGGAGTAAGCTCTAACTCTCAAGCCTCATCTGACATTCAATTCTAAGGATAGCTATGTCATTAATACGGATACCCTAGCTCTGGATGGCTACCAAAATGAGATAACAGTATTAGTCTCTCTGTCTTTCTCTAGCAGAGGTGCCTGCAGATATGTGTAGAGAGTCACACGATATATTTATGCTGAAAAGAAGGATACAAAAATCGAGTTTACCTTACGATGACATACTGAGTAAACTATATTGTAACTACTAGGCATCCCATGTACTTCCCAAGCTACTTCTTAGCCAGCTTGCCTAGCTGCGCGAGCAGTGCGGAAAGCTGAATTTCTGGATGCGCACCAGCAGTAAGTCTGTAGTCATACTCCGCCATTATAGCTGCAAACTCCTCTGGTTTTTCGATCTTCATTTCGTATGCCTCTTGGTTTGCATACTTCATAAAGTCGCCCTCTGACATCCCATACACCTGAGTCAGCTCAAGAAGCTTTGCTCTTGAGTCATTGAACCTGCCAGACATTGCAAGGCGCAGCACTTCGCCCACCCTTGCCCGGCCGGAAAGACCAATAGCTGCTGTAACACTTGCCACAGACACTGAGCCCATGCCGGCTGCAGCTTGCATGATGTTTATGGAGTGGCGTAGGTCGCCACCTGTTGCCTCATATATCTGAGCAAGAGCCTTTTCTTCATATTTCAACTTCTGTTGTTCGCAGATCATTTTCAGATGAGCGATAACATCTTCTTTTGGTAAGCGTGTAAATCTAAATACTACGCACCTGCTCTGTATCGGCTCTATTATCTGAGATAGATAATTACAGATAATAACAAATCGAGTCGTCCTTGCACTGTCTTCAATTATACGCCTAAGTGCAGTCTGGGCCTCAGAGGTCATCTCGTCAGCTTCGTCAAGTATGATTATCTTGGGCTTACCAAACTCTTTGTCATCTGCTAGCTTAATTGAAGCAGCAAACTCTTTTACACGCTCCCGCACCATCTTGATGCCACGTTCATCTGATGCATTAAGTTCGAGCGTATTCTTCCTCCACTCTTCTCCTAGGAGCTCCATTGCAATGCAGAGCGCAGTGGTGGTCTTGCCAACTCCTGCCGGTCCGGCGAACAGCATATGGGGTATGTCAGGACTCTTAATCAGGTTGCTTATGCCCTTAATTATCTCCTTCTGATCAACTACCTCACTTAGTTTCTTTGGCCTGTATTTCTCAGACCACATAAGGTTCGCTAGATCTGTTTTTTTGGCCGACTCCATTACGAAGCGCTTTCACTGAAGTTATTAAACCATTAATAGGTTGCTATTTTGCCTCACAAACTGCCAATTCATGATAATAAAAAACAACTATAGTAGCTAGCTACTAGCTTTACAAAAGCTGTGCTGATATGATATATAATAAGTACTCCGTTCATAATAGCTCTCCACGATGGCCGATATCACCCGCTCAGAGCCAAAGATTGAAGCTATTCAAAGCATTTACCAGCTAGGCTACATGCTGGAGGAGGTCAGGGTGACATATAAAGAGGATGCTAAGATGAGCGTAGGCAACATTGTGATTGATGCAAAAGAAGGCGATATGTCGTCTATCCCGCGTTGGATTGCCAAGATCCTTGTCGAGCAGGGTGCAGTCGAAATCCAGTCAAACGACGTCCCCGGCTACATATCACGCACTATGAATCGCGAGCGCATTGCAAAGCCTCATGACCTCTCTGGGGTAGATGTTGACTTTTACGTAAGGGTCAACGATTACCTTGAAGGTCTGAAGGAGCAAGAAAAAGAAAACCTGATTGTTTCCCTAAATACATTTGTAGCCTCTCGACTTGAAAAAATAGTCAAGCTAGCTGCCGCCTCATCGCTCTCCCCCGAGCTTGAAGGCAAACTATCTGCGGAAGAAAAGGAGCTTTACATCCTGATAAACAAGGTTTCAACGAAATTCAAAAAAGGAGTGCTAAAGAAGTTTGTCTGAGCAGCAAACCGCGGCAGCGCTTGCAAACGATCTGGAAAAGTTCCTCAAAGCATTCAAAGATCGCGACAGGAATTACAAGTATTTTGACAAGATAAATAACATGATGGCGTCAGGTGCTCAGTCGCTTATTATAGACTATATCGATCTCGATTCTTACAACCCTCTCCTTGCCAAAGAGATAACGCATAAGCCCGATGAATATTTTGAGGCATTCAACGAAGCAGTCCTGTCAGTCCTGCGCGAGATCCATCCTGACTATGAGCAAGAGATCCGTGAAAAGATCCGGGTCAGGATAGGCAATTACACTGTGCAAAAGGGCCTGCGTGAAATAAACGCTGATTTGATAAATAAGCTTGTGAGCATCTCTGGCATGGTCGTGCGCTCGTCAGAAGTCAAGCCCCTTGCTAAGAAGATTGCATACAAATGCACTAACTGCAACACGGTCACAGAGGCGCAGCTCAAAGGTCTTGTCATGAAAAAGCCAGTTAAATGCCCTGCATGCTCTGAAAAAGAACTCGAAATGGATCCGGAGAGCAGTCTATTTATTGACTTCCAGTTGGTGCGACTGCAGGAGCTGCCTGAAGATCTACCTGCAGGCCAACTGCCACATTACATTGAAGTTACTGTGATGAGCGACCTCGTAGACCAGTGCCGCCCTGGCGATAGAATCATACTCACAGGTATAATTAGAATAGAGCAGGAGCAATTGGCTCCACAGGCCAAGACCAGCCTTTTCCGGCTTCGTATGGAAGGAAACAACATCGAGTATCTTGGTGGCAGGGCAGGGAGCAAGGACACAAGATCTGCTGAAAGAATACTGATAAGCGCAGAGGACGAGCGGCAAATAAGAACGATAGCAAGTAAGCCCGATGCTTACGAAAAACTAATCGCCTCATTTGCTCCCCACATTTATGGCCATGAGCCGATCAAGGAAGCAATACTACTGCTTATTGTAGGCTCCGTGACAAAGAGGCTTGAGGATGGCTCTACTAGAAGAGGTGATATCAATGTGCTTTTGGTAGGTGACCCAGGTACGGCCAAATCTGAAATGCTAAAATTCACTGCCAAGATTGCTCCAAGGGGGCTATACACTTCCGGTAGGGGTTCTACAGCTGCAGGTCTGACAGCTGCAGTCATTCGTGACAAATCCGGGATCATGATGCTAGAAGCAGGTGCCGTCGTATTGGGCGATCAGGGAATAGTATGCATTGACGAATTTGACAAGATAAAGCCGGAAGACCGCTCGGCACTTCATGAAGTGATGGAACAGCAGACTTGCTCTGTGGCAAAGGGAGGTATTGTTGCTACACTGAACGCAAGAACGTCAATCCTGTCTGCATCAAATCCCATATATGGCAAATATGATCCATACAAGAATATCACAGAAAATGTCAACCTACCAGTGCCTCTGCTGACAAGGTTTGACTTGATATTCATAGTCAGAGATAGTCCCGACAAGGAAAAGGACAACCTTATCGCAAGCCATATTTTGGAAATACACCGCGATACTGAACAAGCGGCTAGGCCTGCGATCGACATCGACCTTTTCAGCAAGTATCTGTCATATGCAAAGCAGATCGAGCCAGCACTAACACCGGAAGCAATTGATATCGTTCGCAGTTATTATATGGACATGAGAAGGATCGAGTCAGAAGGGATGATAACGGTGACTCCAAGGCAGCTTGAAGGACTGATCAGGCTTGCGTCTGCCCGTGCAAGATTGCTATTAAAGGACATGGTCGATGCAGAGGATGCCCAGCGTGCAATCTACCTTGTAGATCAGATGATGAGGACTGCTGGCGTCGACGTCAACACAGGAAAGACGGACTTTGGCGTACTATACGGGAAACCTCAAAGCGTGGTCTCAAAGGAAAAGACCTTTATGGAACTATTCAGAGGAGTCACAGGCGCTGAGAACAATGATGTGGAAGACAAGGTGCTTGTAGACGAGCTAGTGAAGACCGGTAAGTTCTCTGACGAAGAAGCAAGGAAATATATTCAAAAGTTTAATCGGGAAGGCCAAATATTTGAAAGACGGCCCGGATTTTGGGCTAAGGCATAAATGCATTTTTAAAATAGCCGGCTTGCTTATAGTTCTAAAATGCCAGTTGCTTTAACCGACAGTTCAATCAGAACGCTTCTTTCGCATCTTAGCTATTCTTCTCTCTATCCGCCTCAGGAGATGGCATTGAAACACGGCATATTGGAAGGAAAGAGTGTGCTCATGACTACTCCAACTGCGAGCGGTAAGACACTTATCGCAATGATGGCCATTTACAAGGCGCTGAAAAAGAATAGAAAAGCGGTATATCTGACACCGCTTCGCGCACTGGCAAGCGAAAAGTATGATGATATGAAGGTGCTTGAGAATCTCGATTTTGGCAGAAAGATCAAGGTGATGGCCGCAACTGGCGACTATGACTCGCCGGGAAAAGAACTGGCGGCAGCAGACGTCATCGTTCTTACAAATGAAAAGATGGATACACTTTTCCGCCATAATGCAGAGTGGCTTGATGACGTAGGGCTCTTTGTGTCCGATGAAGTGCATCTTATAGGCGATAGGGAAAGAGGGGCAACGCTTGAGATGATGCTTACGAAAATCCGCAAGCACTATCCGCAATCGCAGATAGTGACACTTTCTGCTACAGTAGCCAACTCCGACGAGATAGCCTACTGGCTTGCCTGCGAGCTTGTAGAAAGCGACTGGCGACCAACAAAGCTAGTAGAGGGAGTCTACGAACACGGCATGATCAGAATGAGAGACGGCACTACTTTTAGAGTCAACAGCTCCGGCATTTCCTCTGCAGTAGACCTTGCTATTGATTCTGTCGATGGAGGTGGGCACGCACTCATATTTGCAGAAACAAGAAAGCGTGCTGCTTCGCTTGCAGCAAAAGCCGCAGAAGGTGTCCATAAGCGGCTAGATAAAGCAGCAAGAGAACTGGCAGTTAAGACATCATCCGAAATACTATCTAGAGGGGATGACAGCGAGATCACAAAGACCTTAGCGAAGCTTGTGTCAAAAGGGGTAGCATTTCATCACGCCGGCCTTGCACCATCAAGCAGGGAGATAGTGGAAAGCTCATTCCGGAAAGGTGTGATCAAATTGCTAACTGCGACGCCGACTCTTGCTGCTGGCGTTAACCTGCCCGCAAGACGGGTCGTGATAGCAAGCATACTGCGATACGACTCTGAATATGGTAGAAATTTGCCTATCAGCGTGCTGGAATATAAGCAGCTGTGCGGCAGGGCCGGCAGACCTCAGTACGATACTTCCGGTGAGGCCATAATAGTAAGTGAGTCTGGTGCAAATGCTGAAGATCTTTATGACCATTACGTCCTTGGGAGCCCGGAGCCACTTCGGTCGCAGTTGTCAAACGATAACGCCATCAGGTTTCATTTGCTCTCAAACATTGCAACTGTACCGGGGATGAAAAAACCAGAGATCCATGACCTCTTCTCAAGGACGCTCTTTGCACGCCAGTATAGGAATGCAACTGTAGAGCTTAAGGTCGAGTCCGCCCTTGAGTATCTAGAGCAAGAAGAGCTGATCAAGTCGAGGAACGACCGCTATATCGCCACAGATTTTGGCAGACGGACGTCGCTCCTCTATATCAATCCGGTTACTGCCGTCAAATTTAGAGATGCACTCCAAGGTCTAGAGCACACAGTCGCCACCAAACATGAGCTTGGATTTCTGCACGTGATAACAGACAGCCCTGACTTTTACCCAAAATTGTCATTACGCAAAACGGACTATGATCAGCTAAGCATTCTGATACAACGTCGTAGCAATGAACTTTTATACCCGATAAGCGAGTATGACTGCTCTCGTAGTTTTTGGGCGTTATGTTGGTGGATAGAGGAGACTACAGAGAAGATGCTAAGCGACAAGATAGGAGTTGAGCCCGGTGACATGCACAGGATAGTGGAGATGGCTAACTGGCTTGCCTATTCGCTTTATGAAGTGGCCAAACTGTTGCGTCGAGAGGATCTTATGCCAGAACTTTATAACTTACGTACTAGGATAAGGTATGGAGTAAAGGAGGAGCTGCTGCCACTTGTCGTGCTTGAGGGCATTGGAAGGGTGAAAGCTAGGACACTGTACAACGCAGGCTTTACCGATGTGCCCAAGATAGCCAAGGCTTCGCAGGCCAAACTTGCAAGTGTGCCCAAGATAGGGCCAACTGTAGCAGAAAAGTTAAAGCATCAGTTAAAGAAGAGGCTGGGGCAATAATATCAAATGCTGGACAGCGTTAACCTGATAATATATGGTACAGCAGTGTCCGCCATATCATTCTTTGGCGTCTTGTTCATGACGCCGGCAGCAATCAGGTCGCTCACTGCAAAGCGCAAGGTAGTTCCCGACGCTCACAAGCGAGAAAAGCCTCAAGTTCCGCGGCCAGCAGGTCCGGTCATCATGATCAGCATTGCAGCAGCGGAAATCGTGCTCTTCTTTCTAACACTAAACATTGCAGTCTTTGCAATACTTCTTACAACAGCGATCGCATTTCTCGTAGGTTACATCGATGACAGCAGAAGAGTGATGCCCGGATGGTTTAAACCAGTGGCACTGCTTGCGGCTGCAATTCCGATGGTTGTTTTTGACATTTATGGCGTAGGAGAAGAGTATGGAGAGTCTCTCAACCTAATATTTGGCCGTGCGTATATACCCCTACTATACATACCACTCATGTTAGTCATCATTCCTATTACGGGCAACACTATCAATTCAATTGACGTGCTAAATGGAGTAGCAAGCGGCTTTTTGATAATTGCAACGATCCCACTCTTGGCGAGCATCGCAATTTTTGGCAGCCGTGAAGTATTCCTTGCTGCGCTTCCAATGTTATTCGCCACGATTGCATTTTACAGGTACCACAAGTTCCCAAGCAGGATATTTCCCGGTGACTCGGGCACGCTTTTGCTTGGAGCAATGTATGGTGCGGTGGCCATCGCCGGCAGTTCTGAAATAATTGGCGTAATCGCGCTTTTGCCGGCCGTCATGAACTCATTCCTGTTCCTTGCAAGCGTCAAGCGCATAGTAGAGCACAGAGAGGTAAAGGCAAGGCCTACGATCTTGACAGACGACTTCAAGCTAGCAGCATCAACTGATAGTACGGCGCCGGCTACACTTGTAAGGCTGATTGTTGTGGATAGGCCACTTGGCGAAAGAGAGATTGGTTATCAGATATTCAAGCTAGCAACCTTTACTGCACTTTTGGCATTTGCCTCAATTGCGATCCAGTACATCGTCGTCCTCAGGTAGAGTAATTGAGAGATGGCACTTACGATTCTGGCGCTTTTCGTGACTGGAATGTGGGCAATGATACTTGCTGTTGCGGCGTTCTTAGTCATCTTTGTCGCACCACTAGAGACATACTTATACTTGTTTGGTCCCCAAGGCGGGAGGTTAACTATATCTGCAGTACAAGCAGCAATTGCTATATTAACAGTAATTGTGCTGATTCTTGGGTTAAATAGATTAAAGGTGATCTACCTGCACAAGAAGCTTCAACAGTAAAGTACTGCTCTAGAGATAGCCTTCATAACTGTTAATATTCCCCATAGTGTTTCTTGTTACTAAGAGAGTATATATAATGTCAATAAACCTGGAGACTGTTTTGGCGTTATTGCTGCTACCTATAGTAGGGAGCATTCCCTCTGCAGCGGGCCAAAACGCATTGTCTACTACTACTGCTAGCGACATTATTGATCTTGTCGATAATGTGACAGAAAGTGAAGAAGGAGGAGGAGAAGAAGAAACATTAGAAGATCAAACCAGTTCTCCATTTGTCGATAATGTGACAGAAAGTGAAGAAGGAGAAGAAGAAGGAGGAGGAGAAGAAGAAACATTAGAAGATCAAACCAGTTCTCCATTTGTTAATGACGCCGACGACGACACGTCATCTGTTATAGAAGGTGAGAGCACCGTGATGATAAACGAAGTTGAGCTCAACCCTAGTGGCAATGACATGGAGGAGGGGGAGTGGATCGAGCTGTACAACCCAACCGCCGAGGACATCAACATCAGTGGCTTTGAGATAACCCCATCGTTTCAATCTCCAACGATTGAGCTGCCACCTGATGCTGTAATTGAGGCCGGCGAAACATATGTGATTGAGATCGACAGGCCGATGCTGTCAAACACTGGTGAAAGCCTTGTCCTTGCAAATGCAACAGGCGATATCCAGGACAGAACACCTTCGCTTGTCGATAGGAGCGATGATGACCGTACTTGGCAAAGGATCCCTGATGGTAATAATGAGTGGCAGTTTGTAGAAAATACCCAGGGCAACTCCAATGATGATCCTGACACCCTCAGTACAATACTTGATAGCGTGTATTCTGGATCAGACGTAGAATGTCTTGGGTCGGCAAGCTGCATCGAAGGTATGGCAACCAGAATAGTGGACGGAGATACACTTTATGTGAGGGCAAACAGCACAGTATATAAGGTTGACCTTGCCCTTGTCGAGGCTCCTTCAAGGACTGAAGAAATGTTCGTCGAGTCGACTGCGTTTACTCGAGACCTCTGCCTTGGGAGCACGGTGCTAGTAGATCAGGACGACATGTTGCTTACATCCAACTCTGGTCTCATAGGTGTAGTGTACTGTTCCTCAAGCAACCTCAACAGTGAGCTTTTGGATAATGGTTACGCCGAGCTTGAAACGGAGCAATGCACAACAAGCGAGTTCGCTAATGAGCGTTGGGTAAAAGACCACGGCTGCTAGGCCTTTTTTTCTTCTTTTAATGCAGTCGACGGGTTTATCTTTATCGTATAAGCGCGTCGAGCTTCGATCACGTTGATCTGCTCCTCTAACAGTTTTTTCATGCCTGCCATGATGTCTTCCTGCCGCTGGTATGGATCTTGGCGTGCCTCTTCAATTATCCGGTTAAAGTTGCTTACTATTGCCTTTGCCAGCTCAGACAGCTTTCCGACATTTCTTGCTGGGATTGTTTGAAACGTGGAAAGGAACTTTGCCTCTTCTGCTTGTTTGATACTTTCTGCCTGTGCTTCCCTTGCCCGAAGCTCGTCTTCCTGCGTCGGATAATAAGACATCGCTCAAAGGTAGGC
>DASUUV010000035.1:0-19299 GCA_036373895.1 Nitrososphaera sp.
GTGGCAATGCTCTTACTGCCACTGATGACAGTGGCCATGTTGCGACTGGGCGATTCAGAGTATTTGCAAATGAAAGCACTGTTCGAAGTTTTGTAGCAGAAATGAATGTAGCAGCAATTGATGGATCATCATTTCACAATATTACCATTAGGGAGGGCGACCCTCATCGTTTTGAAGTGACAGCCGGTAATGAGACTACAGCAGCTAGCTCAGGTATAGTAGGCAACATCTTCCTCAACGGTGGCACTACGCCAGTCATAGATAATGTTCCAATGACACTAACAATTAGAGGCCAAACTCTTGCCATACAAGGCATTGATATTGATGAAACAAGGATAACAGATACAGGGCAACGTGACACCATAAGTGTAATTGATGGACAAACAATCTATGGAACTATACCTAGGACATAGATGCAGTAGCTGCTCGTGCTATCAACAAGATTGTAGCGTCTTCCGGTAATACGTAAGAGAGCAGACTTCAGACAAGATAGCCGAGCCCTGCGTTAAAGCAGGGCTATGATCTATTTTTGATTCTCTGCGTGTTTTATGATCTATCACAGGGGTTTTCGATTAATTGAAGTAATACAGCTTTAGAAGGGCCAGAGCATGTCAAAAAATTTTTATTGTTATTTATTCTCTTAAATCTAGGCAATATATTCAGAATATTCACTCGCTACTCTTATATTCTATGCGTTTCTTCTATTAGAATATAGATGGACGTTATTCTTAATCATAACGGTTGTATCATTTGCCAAAACACTGGCCATCTAGAATCGTTATCAATAAGATGTTCATTCTGCAATGGTACGGGTGAATATACCAAGGCTGCTGAGACTTACATGAAATCTCATCCTTGCCAGTGTATTTATCATGACAGAAGGAATTGCAGTTTGTGCGGCAAGAAGTGCCACCACACTACGAACAATAAACCCAAACTAATAATTGTGTCCCGTCCCTAGATCGCTGCAATAGCCTCTCCTCATAAAAGAAAATCATATTGCGTAGAATAAAGGTAAAGAGTAGATGCAAAAGAGGCATGGGGCTTCGAGCTTGAAAAATACTTCAGAAGCAATAGAAGCTCCCTCTAAGCCTGTTCAGATGTTATTGAATTGTAATTGCAGATTATCATTATCGTAATGCACAATCCTTTCCTATTTTTCTTGCACTTCCATTGCGTTGTAATTCGTCAAAATTGCAAGCATATCTTCCAAGTCACAACAGTAGCATCTTTTGTTTATGCAATCAGAGAGAGTATGGGAATTGCATTGACCGCATTTGCATGGAACTTCTATTGGTTTATTTGCAAATATTTTCGTCATGAGCAATGAATGATATTAATGAGTATATAGTGAGTGATTGTTATATTGCTAGAATTTTTTTGATGTGCTTGTAGTGTAACTAAAATCTCATGTTTGATTCCATTATTTACACACATACCTTATTTATTAACATGAGTCATATTACAAAGTGCTGATATGCATATTCGTGTATCCATAACTGACATAGGCTGATCTTCAAAAAAGTTTATCATAAAATAAAATTTTTGACAATAGGGGCTGCTACTGCTTGTGTATATCATTATTGATACAAACACACCTATTGTATGTGAGTAGTATAGGCTGAGCAAATATGAGTTTGAGTCAGCTTCTGCGATACTGCGCAAGTGTGAGTTGAATATTGCTGTGATAGAGTATATTTTTGGACTTAGAAGACTTCCCGGCTTATTGACATCAAATGAATAAACTGGATGGAAAGGAGCATCATCACATTCTAGATGTGACCTTGCCTGCCCCTAGATAGTACTAGACGTGTTTGTTTGTACATCAGTAATTACATTACATTAGATCGACATCATGCGACTGGCTCTCGATATATCCTGCCGATGTGATCTTGATGAACTCGGCACTCATTTGCATCTCAGGAATCGTTTTTGCACCACAATAGCTGAGCCCCGACCGCAGGCCGCCTGCCATCTGTCTTATGATTTCTACTACGCTTCCGTTGTATGGGACCATAGCCTCAACACCTTCTGGGACATAATCGTTAAGGTCATCAGAGTCTACTACCTGAGGTCCCGCTTCACGGTATTTCCTGCCAAGTGACGCATAAAATGACGCCATGCCTCGATACATCTTGTACTTTTTGCCGTTCTTGACAAGGGTCTTGCCTGGGCTCTCATCTGTCCCACCAAAGAGACTCCCTATCATTACTGAGGATGCACCTGCAGCTAACGCCTTGGTAATGTCACCAGAGTTGCGGATGCCGCCGTCAGATATTATAGGTACCTCATAATCGCGTGCAACTTTGACGCTGTCAATTACAGCAGTCAGTTGCGGCACGCCCGAGCCTGTCACGACTCTTGTTATGCATATCGAGCCTGATCCTACTCCTACCTTAATTGCATCGACACCGGCTTTGATGAGGTCACGGCTGCCTTCACCTGTAGCGACATTGCCTGCAATGAGCTCAGAGTCAGGAAATGCCTTTTTGATCATGTGTACAGTGTTGATAGCATTTTCGCTGTGGCCGTGCGCAATGTCGACTACAATAACATCTGCACCCGCCTCGAGCAGCGCCTCTGTACGCTCTAAATAGTCTCCCTTGACGCCGACTGCAGCGCCTACAAGCAATCTGCCTTTCTTGTCCTTTGATGCATATGGATACTGCTCCATTTTCAAGATGTCTTTGCTGGTAATAAGCCCCACGATGCGCTTTTTGTCATCGACCACTGGCAACTTTTCTATCCTTTTATTGTGCAAAATCTCCTTTGCCTGATCTATAGTAATGCCTGCCTTGGCAGTGATGACATCCTTTGTCATAAGTTCTGACACCTTGAGTTTGTTGTTCTCTGCAAACGTGATATCGCGCCTTGTAATTATGCCGAGGAGCTTGCCTCCTTCTTCGACAAGCAGGCCGGAGACGCTGTACTCCGCCATAGCCTTTTTGGCTTCTGCCACTGTCAGATCAGGTTTAATAGTATATGGCTGCTCTATCATGACTGACTCTGAGCGCTTGACCTTCAGGATCTCGTCTACCTGATCCTCTATTGTCATAAATCGATGGATAATTCCAATACCGCCTTCCCTTGCCAAGGCAATTGCCATGCCTGATTCAGTGACGGTGTCCATGTTAGCGCTTACAATTGGTATATTGAGTGTGATGTTACGCGACAGATTGGTGCGCAGGTTTGCTTGAGATCTGGAAACTATCGGCGACCGTTTAGGAACGAGAAGTACGTCATCAAATGTCAGACCTTGTAGAATGTCCAACTATTTCCTTGAGGTGTAACAGCTCTGAAGCATTATAAGCGTTTGCCAGCCTAGGTTCTCAACAATTGCAGCATCGTTACTGCCTGCACTGTTTCTCGAACGTTATGTGTTCTGATGATATTTGCACCCTTGAGAGCAGCAATCATTTCACATGCTATTGAGGGTATCAGGCGATCTTCTGCAGCATTTAGGTTCAGCAGGTAACCAATGAAAGACTTCCTCGAAACTGATATACAGATCGGCTTCTTGAGCGTTGCAAGCTTGTGCAGGTTGGATAGGATTTCAATATCACGTACATACCATGGCATGTCTGTCATTTTAGTGAAAAAGGGATTTTTCCCTTCTTGACGGAAAAAGCCTATTGATGGGTCAATCATTACATCTTTGATACCCGCCTCACTTGCCAAGCTTATGCTTTTCTTCAATGCCTTGAGTGTACTGGCCATTCTGCCTGTAGCAGGCGATTTGCTGTATGCGCCAATTATCATAGACACGCCAGCTTTTGCTGCAACATCTGCCATCTTGCTATCGTATTTTAGTCCAGTTACATCGTTGACTGCATCTGCGCCGGCTGCTATTGCTTGTTTTGCAACGGCGGCCCTTGGTGTGTCTGCCGAAATCGGCAAGTCGCACGCACTCTTGACCACCTTGATGGCCTCTGTAATTCTTCTTATCTCTTCTTCGATTGGGACAAGGACTGTTTGCACATAAGGGGCAGTTGACATGCCGCCAATGTCGATCATATGAGCGCCATCCTCTTGCATCTGCCTTGCTGTCGTTGCTATTTCCCGCTCGCCAGTCTTGACAGAGCCTTTGTAGAAGGATTCAGGGCTGGTATTGATTATGCCCATTACTTTTACCGTGAACTTCTTACCAACTGGCATTGAGCTGATCTTCAACGCTCCGATCTAGCCGCCAGCTGTGCTATATAGTTGCAATATTACTGGTAACAATATTATTAATTCTAATTTGTCTTGTATGCTAGACATTGTGCATGGAAGAAGAACAACAACAAGATCTCAATACTACTAATCCTATGCACAATGTCCCCACGAGGGTGTTTTTCACCAAGGGCAGAGGCATTCACAAGGACTATTTGACAAGTTTTGAGCTTGCCCTCCGGGATGCAGAGATAGCAGACCTCAATCTGGTGTCAGTATCAAGCATACTCCCTCCACATTGTAAAATTGTCAGCCGCCAGGAAGGGAGAAAATACTTGCAGCCTGGACAGATTGTATTTACAATAATGGCAAGGTCTGCCACTAACGAGCCCAACAGGCTTATTGCAGCATCAATTGGTCTGGCGAGACCTGTGGATGGAAGCCAGCACGGATACCTGTCAGAACATCACTCTACCGGTGAAACTGCGCAAAAGGCAGGTGACTATGCCGAGGACATGGCGATGGAAATGCTTGCAACTATCCTCGGGCTGCCAAACGACCCAAGCCTTGCATGGAGTGAAAAAGAGGAGCAGTGGAGACTGTCAAACAAGATCTACCGAACACAGAACTTTACCCAGTCAGCAGAGGGCCACAAAGATGGCCTATGGACTACAGTCATCAGTGGGGCCATACTTATTCTGTAATTTCGAAGCTAACTTGTGCTGAGACAATCTGAGCTGATGAGGATGATGATGATAATATACCCTGCACAGTGGCGGTGTAATCACCAGCTGGAACATTGTTACCGTTGCCATCCTCTTGATTCCAAGTTATCATTCTAGATGCCCCAGGTTCCAGTTCAGTTGTTACTTGGGCTGCAACAACATCATACATCTGGCCGGTGTTCGTGTTCTGAATCTTTAGACCTACTGCCGAATTAGGAAAGGTCAGTGTCTCATCGCCTATGTTCTTGATTGTGATTGTCACCGGCTCACCGACTCTGTATCTTGCCTCATTAGTGGTTATTATCAAGACACTGGAGCTACTACTACTGCTCCCCCCCTGAATGTTATTGTCGAGAAATTCTTTAGCCTCTTGGGTAACATTTTGCACTGCAGGGTTATTCCCAATTATTTCAGCGCCCCTTATCAATCCGGAAAAGAAGACGCCCGCTCCAAGCCCGATAACTACGAGGACTATTACTGCAATTGCTATCCATGTTATCAGACCCATAAGCTATTGCATCCAGCAAGTATCTTAATGATTTTGAATTTCTACTCTAGCGAAAATCGAGTGAAGAATTATCAGTCAGACAATTATTAATATTATTAGTAACAGCATGGGTCTGTTTTAGAAATAGCTCAAAAATTGCAATACCTACGCATATATACAGCAGGCATACAAGCAAGGAATCGATTAAGCCCTCATATGGTTGTTGTCGTTCATACTCATCGTGGTACTCACCATCCTGTTGTTGTCGTGGTTGTTGTGCCTGTAGTGCTATTTATTAATGGATATGCCTGCTGCCTTTAGCTGCCTGATGACATAGTCTACTTGGCCTGCTGTGACCCTCCCAATTGTCAAGGAAGAAGGAAGATTCATACTCGCCCTTTGCTCCAGCATCCCGTTGATAAGCTGTGCGATCATCTCTGCGTCATAGAATGCACGCGTCTCCTCAAGGAGCTCTGCTACCTTGACTGGATCCATCCCACCAGTTATCTTGCTACTGGTAATAAGGTTGCCAAACTTCTGAACTGATTCAAAAACACCTACGTTGTAGGCTATGAACGCTATTTTCTCCGGTGGTAGAATGTCCTCAATATCTGACGGTTGCATATGATAATAATGCAAGGCTTTCTTGATAATAAATTGTAACTTCGTGAGGCAATGAGTAGCCTAGTTTGCTTGTCCGTGACATTTTAAAGAGCCCCGAGTGCTATAACTTGCATTTACATCTCTTACTTCTCAAGATCATTTGCTGTCTAGCTGGCCGATCAACAAAAACCGATTGCATTTTGGAGCCTGTGGCCAACTCTTTTTTCAGAGCGCTCTTCTGGCTAAAGCCGCGTTTGAACATTTCTGCTACTACCGTTTCATGTCTGTTGTAAAGTGCCAATAGCTTCCCTTTCCAACGCAAAGTTTCAGGGTGATGTGAATATCCCTTCTTATTTTCTATCAAAATTGTCCATATTGCATGGATTTCCCTATGTTCTCCCAGTAAATGACTATTGCATAGTAAATCAGCCTCAATATCCCACACGCGCATTCTTACTACAATACACATATTTTGTTAATCAAATAGATAACTATATGGATTTTTTTGATCTGTCGTAATTCAAATGAGTACGCTTGTAATTATTTAGGCTATTCCACTCAAGTGTTGAACCACTTGGAAGACAAGAAGGAGGAATGCAATATATAACTTCTAATTTGAGCAGTAATTGTTTCAAAATATTGTTTAATATCTATCACTCTCTATGCAAGTGTCTTTGATACTAATTGCAAACAGTGAAGTTGCTTTCCCAGTGCCATCTACCATTTGAGTTTTTAGTTTAAGGAAATAGTGTTGCAATGCTACACAGCCTTAGGTCCATGTCTCTCACAGTATATCTACTCATTATTTCTCATCGGCCTTTTCTACCAAGCCTGCAGCCTTCTCAACCTCATAGGCACTATTGTAAGTTACATCGTCTCTTAGATTATTCCAGATTGCTTCAAAAATGTCGTTTATTCGATTTCCCATAGCTGGTGATTTTCTATTGACGTGATCCTTAATGTCCTCCTTAGTGGCAGGAAATTTTAGATCTTCGAGCAGGTTGGCCATTTTTGCTGCCTTATCTCTATCAACAGCTTTGTTGGTTGGAGGCTCTCCCGTTATGTCACCTACTCTGCTGCTTATAGTGTCTATGCCTGAATTGCTAGGATCCGTGTAATTTCTGTCATCAGATACATAAGACATTATGAGACTCTATCGCTCCTTAGAAAATAAAAAGGTGCTATGGTAGGGATTATTGTCTATTTGTCCTGCCATATCCCAAACGTATTTTTCTGCGGGTCTTCCATTACTGCATAGTATCCTGCGTCGATCTCTTGTTTGTTCTTCACTACTTTTGCCCCAAGCTGCTGGGCTTTGCTGATGTAATCGTTTATGGACTCAACTGCTACAAACATAGTTGGCATCTGCTCAGGATTTTCTCTTGGAGCCAATCCTCCACTAATTCCTGCATTCTTTATCATCCAATGGTCCCTTGTCTGGCCCTTTTCAAACTGCCAGCCAAATAGTGAAGAATAAAAGCTCTTTAGGTCGTCTGTCCTATCAGCAGGAATTTCAAAATGTCCTACATTGTGTGCTGTCATTGACTAATCCCTTGCCTTTTTTTACCTCGACTGTTGTTGTGACTCTAGCTTATGTCTGACTGTCTGGGCTGCCTGTTCTAACCCTTGCCTTATTTTGTCATCAGCCTGACTTCCAGTGACAAAGTTTCCAGCCTTGGCAGCTGTTCCAAGTTCATAGTCTATTACGTGCAGTATGTGTGTGTGATTGTTGTTGCCTTGAAATTCTTGTATGCTCTCCCACCTCTTAAAAGGTCCTTCTGTTTGTCTAGCTACTAACTTTCTATTAGGCTCCTTTTCTGCTACCTCAAGACGCATTTCTGCCTGGCGGCCCATATACTCACCTTTGACTTTCATCTCAGAACCTGGCTCATTTTTAGAGGTTGTTGTTGATTCTGATTCTTTGACTACGTCTCTAGGCCATGCTTCTTTGATATTGTCTGGGTTTGTGTAGTATGCATATACTCTCTCTACAGGTGCATTTATGTCCTCTTCATATTCTATTCGTGTCATATCTCATACGAACGCTGGTTCTTATAGTTATTAAATGGACTAGGCACTAGAAGGCAGTTAGGCACTATGGCTTGATATAAAGCTGTTCATATTCCCAATCAAATTGAATAAATCCGTGAAAAGATAGTCTTTTTGCATTCACTCTTCCAATTCAGAGCTAAGCAAAGTCAAGGCGGATTTGCTGCTCCTCTAACGTCATCTTTGGCCGATCCGTGACTTGATAATTCATATCAATCCCCACTCCACGAACGACACAAATTTAACCTCTCCTGATTCTTGCCTGCTCGGACTCCGAATCGTCCGCAATTTGTGTCAGTGCGTCGTTGTAGTAAAAGATATCCTGGATAATTTATTAACTAATTGTTGTTGTTATGTCTCCATTTTCTGTAGGTGTTTTAGAATTAAGTTTTTCAATTCGGATGGCCTAAACGGCTTGCTAATAATCCCACTGACCTTCAAGGATGGAAACACAACTGAGAATTCTTTCATATTGACTTCAAAAGCAGTAATTAGGAAGACCTTTGTGCTGGAATTGATTTGCAGTATTTTCCGGGCAAGCTCAAATCCACTCATTGCTGGCATCCGGATGTCCGAAATGATGGCGTCATAATCTTGTGGGTTCGTGGCAAATTGCTGTACTGCAGTTACCGGGCTTGTAAAGCCGTATACCTTAATCTTGGCATCTGATTCCAGCGATTTCTTCATAATTGTGAGTATATCCAGATCGTCATCAACAACCATCAAAAGCTTGATATCGTTCTTCCTTTTCTTCTCATATACTTTTTGTTCTGTTTGCATACCCCGCTAATTCAAATTTCGGTATAAAAGGTAATGCCTAATACGATTCCTAGTGCTAACTCTTGTTTTAAGAATAAAGGTGTGAAATTCTGACGTTCTGGTACGTCATGGTTCCAGATTTTCTCAACTTGACTTTTTTGCTCCGAATTATCAATAATATTGACAAGCGATAGCACCAGTATCGCTATGATGGCAAGGACGATGAAAAAGTAATCTTCAAAGTAAAGCTTTATTTAGACTTTGCAATTCTGGTAAATGTTCTTGCACCACATTAAAAACCTGCCAGCGCTCACTAGATGTCCCCAGTTATACCTTTGGAGGGTGCTTTTCCTGCCACTTGCGGCCAAGGTCTGCCAAAAGTTCAAAATTCTCGCGGTGTCGTGGCTCATTCCACTTTTCCCGAAGACCATAGATTATTGGTTTGCATTTATCCCACTCCGTCTGAAGTGATCCATATCTGTCGAAAAATAGATCAGCGTTTAGGAACCCTTTTTCCACAAGCAAGCCTGCAAGCTCCCACTTTGACGTGATCCTTTCAAAGAACTGATACTCTCTACTTCCATGTGAGTATTTGCTTGTGAAGTCTTCGATTGTCTTTTCATGGAACTGACCCCAGAACCACTCGGCAGCCTGGAAATCATAGTCCGTGTTATAAAGCTCGGCCAATCGAAACAGCGTATCGATATCTTGGGCAGTCACTCTGCTTTTTTTCCTACGCACTGCCATATTTGGCAGCACTTGTAGGCGCTCAATGTAATAAAGCTGTCTGCCTCATTGTTATATATCTCATATATAATTTTGTGTGATCTATCATCATTATGGCGTCAAAAAGTAGTAGTACGACATCCACAGCAATAATGGAGCACGGTGTTAAGACAGATATCGGAGTAAAAGATGATGCTCGTAAAAAGCTAGTCGAGACGCTTAATATGCGTCTGTGTGACGAATATGTTCTCTACACAAAGACAAGGAAGTATCACTGGAATGTTATAGGACCTCGCTTCCATCAGCTGCATGAGTTCTTTAAAGAGCAGTATGAAATTCTGGACGAAATGGTAGATGAGATAGCAGAAAGGACAAGGCAGCTTGGCGGCAAGTCGCTTGGCACGCTTGACGAGTTTGCCCGCTATTCAAGCATTGATGAAGACCCTGGTCGAAATCCTGATGCGCAGACAATGATATCAAACCTGCTAAAGGATCATGAAACAATAATCAAGACGCTTAGGAAGAACGCTGATGAAGCTGAAGAGTTAGAAGACATGGCAACAAATGACTTTTTCCTCGAAGCAGCGCAAAAACATGAAAAGATGGCATGGATGTTAAGAGCACATCTGGAAGGCAAGGACACCATCTAATCCTTTTTTTTCCTCATTTTTTGGCACGCAAATTTTTATTGCACCTTATTAGATCTTCCGATTCTACTTCAGTTCCCTGTATAAAGGGTCGCTTGAATCATATTCTTATCACTATCAGTTAGGTCACCTGCTGACGCACGGAATCAGATACCATACGCCACATACACACACATGTACTACATTCATATCTTACCTCTGTCTTGGTAGAAGACAAAGAAAGAAGAAAAATGCTACTCTATGCCGCTTTTTGGATTCTTAATAGTTGTATATTTTTATTTATCCATTATGTGCCATATATTATGCGCCTATATGGGGAAGCGAAGTATATCATCACTTCCAAAGCATGGGTCTGTTCTTGATCCTATTCCATCCTTCTTCATCTGACTCAACTTGCTCTACTATGATATCATCGAAATAGCGATCCAGTACACTTCTCCTTTCCATTGCAAGCGGCGGGGAACAATAATCTTCTTCCACCCAGTATGCGTACCCATCAAACATTCTTGCATTCTCTAGGCCATGTTGTAGCTCCTCTCCAAACGGTCTGAGCCTTGCTATCTTGCCCGAGCTGATATCTTGCTTGAGATCTGCCAGGAGCTCTTCTTTTGGCTTGGCCTTGACTACATATATTGTCATTGCAAGTACAGGTATGATCTATGAGGCAGCATTGGCTAAAAACAATTTATGAGATGAAATCATTAGCTTCTGCAAGTGCTAGATCTTTATTTTTTATTCTTATATTGAGGACTGATCAAGACAATAGCAGAGCAGTAGAGAAAAATTGTTGAATCTTGCTGGTGAGAAATACATCAACCTAGAAACCTACAGAAAGAACGGACGAGGAGTCAGGACACCTGTGTGGTTTGTCGAGAGCGGTAGTGGTGACAGTAGCATATTATACGTGCGGACCTCTGACGACACAGGCAAGTACAAGCGCATACGCAACAATCCGTCTGTGCAAATAGCTCCGTGCGATATGCGCGGAAGCGTAAAGGGCGAGTGGGTCAAAGGAGAAGCAAGGATAGCCAGCGAAGAAGAGAAGCTGAAAGCGTTCAAAATGCTGGAGAAAAAGTATGGCATGATATACAAGATGACACGAATATTTCGGTCACGCAAAAATTATGTGGTAATTGCCATACGCATCACATAAAAAACTACAACTGAGAAAAAGCTAATTTGGAAAAATAAAAGGTTCTATTTGTCCTTTGCAGAGGCTTCCGGAGCGGGGGGGGAGGTATGAATCAAGGGATATACGATAGTCGTTTGGCTAAGTGGTTATAAAATTGAATTCAGACTACATGAATCATGCTATACTTTGATCGTTACTAGATGTGCAGCTCTATGAATATTAAATATACATATAAATTATCAATAATGTTATACAACAATGTTCAAACACGTATTTTTCGAATGGAAGACATATGAACACTTCTTGCAGATCATGCGGACGATACCTTATGCCAGTTTTGCATTGTAATGTCTGCAGGGAGTCTATTTCATGGATCTGCAATAGCTGTGAAAGGTTGAAGGACGTGACGCACTGCCACACAATGGTTGCCCAGGATGCCAATAGAAGAGAAGATTGACATTGTGGAAAACTAGAAGGGAAAAAAGCATAAGTCAAGCTCAGTAATTAGTTACAACAGCTACATAATATTCACACATACACGTGTATGTGTGAATGTGCGAATGTGTGCTAGATCTGCCTTGACCTTTTGCGCGCTGCTTCCATGCGCGGATCTTTTTCAGGATATGGTTCCGGCCTTGGCTCCTCGCCTAGCTGGCCTGATGTGGCATCGTTTAGTGCCTGGTCTCGCTTGAAGGGGTTCCTTCGCTCCGTGCTCATATACAATTATCTCTCCAGCTAATAAGTTGGCATCAATTGCTAATATGGCTTTACTAAAAATTCAATAAGCACTGTCTTCTAAAAGAAAATCATGGATCTTAACAAGCTTTGCGAGCGGGTGTTTATGTTGAACGATGACATAAGGTATGCTGGCGTGATCGACAGTACCGGCACTCTGATTGCAGGCGGCATGCGCAAAGGTATTGACTCCATAGTGAGCGAGACTGATGAAGAATTGTTTCTCACGCAAACTGCATTGCGCAAGTCAATGAGGGAGCGCTTTAATGCATCTATGGGAGGTGCAAGATTCGCTTATGTAGAGCGCGAAAAGATGTCCATACTTACGTTTTACATGGCGGACAAGGCACTACTTGTCACACTTGAGCCAAACGTCGACTCACACACAGCAATAGACATTGCAGACGATACGCTTGAGCTACTAAACGGCAAGTCCTCTCTATAACTTGAGCAAAATCTTCCCAGCATGCAAGCCTGCCTCCATCTTCTTTTGCGCTTCTTTTGCGTCTTGAAGTGGGAAAACAGAATCTATGACAGGTTGGATCTTTTTTCTCATCACGAAATTTATCAACTCCTGTAGCTGTGCTCGCGTGCCTAGGAGAGATCCGACCATGACTATTTGCTTAGTATAAAACATTCGAACAGGTACGGTCGCTTCGTTTCCTGATGTCATGCCACAGACTGCCATTCTGCCGCCTTGCCTAAGAGCGGCGATGCTGGTAGCCCAAGTTGCTGCTCCCACATGATCAATTACAATGTCAACGCCAGCGGGAACAATTTTCTTTACCTCATCAGCAATGTCTTGCCTTGTTCTGTCGATGATATAATGGGCACCCAGCTTTTTAGCAAAGTCATACTTCGAATTGCCGGACACCGTTGTTATCACTGTTGCACCAAGCGCCTTTGCAAGATGGATAGTTGCCATTCCTACCCCACTTGAGGCACCATAAACAAGGATCTTTTTCTTCCTCCTGGCACCATTTGTTTGCAGCATATTCCAAGCTGTAAGATACGAAACTGCAAGAGTGGCTGCAGCCTCATCCTTTAGTGCGCTTGGTAACCTGATGACATTTTTTTCTGGCACTGCTACGCGTTCGGCATAGCCTCCATTATAGTCACTAAAGCCTCCAATGATTGCAAACTGGCTGCAGAGGTTCTCACGCTTGTTGTTGCCATTGTTATTGTCTTTTCTTCTTCTTCTTCCTGTTGTTGTTTTATTATTATTACTACTACTTGTGCAGTACTGGCACTTGCCGCAGGAAACACCGGGGTAGATCATTACTCTTTGCCCCTTGATAGCAGTAGTAGTTCCAACAATATCGCATCCGCAGATATGAGGCAGCCTGATCTTTTTACCTGCCGCTGCTCCTATTCCCTGCCGGGTCCAGATGTCGAGATGATTTATGCCGCAATATTTGATATCAATGATTACTTCATCATCCTTGACTGCAACAGGATCTGGAAAATCTTCATGGTACTGCAGTACGTCTACAGGCCCATGTTCAAAAAAAGCAACGGCTTTCATACTATCTTGCAGTCAGGTTGTGCATTGCCTTGAGGTCTTGCTCAAACTGCTCCAGCTCAGGTGGCACAGAGATGTATATTGGATCTTTGAGTGAGAGTGGTTTTCCTGTTTCTTTTGAGATTGTCTCTTTCTTTTTGTTCCATACCATAGAATTAAAGTCGATTATAGCCTTGGTGTATTTTGTCATTTCAGCATCTTCTTCTATTTCTTCCAGTTCTTCTTCTTTTCTGAACATTGCTTGTCTGTGGATGGTGGTTTCACTTGAGTACATCTTTGTCCAAAGATCCTCTACGATAAATGGTATGACTGGGGCGATCAGTGACAGGATTGTAGAGAAGCATCTGTGTAATGTATAGAGTGCAGACTTCTTGCCCTGCTCCTGCTCCTCCTCCTCATCATTTTTGTTGTTGCCGTCTTTGGTATTTGCGGTATATGCGCGCCCTTTGACCATTTCGATATAATGGGCAGCAAAGAGATGCCATGTAAAGTCTCTAATCGAGTTTGCTGGAACGAAAAAGTTGTACTCGCTGTAGCCGCGCATACATTCTTTGACAACTCGTGCAAGCTCTGCCAGTATCCACCTGTCTGATGGCTCTAGATGCGGTGGTGCCTGTCTTTCATCTATTACTTCAAATGACGACAGAAACCGGCCGATATTCCACAGCTTTGAGAGAAACTTTTGCGCGCCTGCAATCCTCTGCTCTGAGCAGCGAAAGTCATAGCCAAGGTTGGCCTCGCTTGCCGACCAGAAGCGAAATGTGTCAGCTCCGTACTTTTGTATCACTGGGAAAGGATCAATAACATTTCCTTTGCTTTTGCTCATCTTTTCCCCTTTTTCATCAACTCCATAACCCATTATCCATGCTTCGTGCCAAGGTATCTTACCTGTCAGCTGAACGCATCGCAACATAGTGTAGTGAAGCCAAGTGCGGATGATGTCCTTTGCTTGTGGGCGAATCGCAGTCGGGTAAGCATAATCAAACATCTTATTCTTCTTGTCCTTACCAAACCTGGTCACATAAAGTGGGCTAATGCTAGAATCCATCCATGTGTCAAATGTTCTATCTTCACCTGTGAATCCAGAACCTACACTACCGCACTTTTCGCATTTTTCAAAAGGTGGCTTGTCCTTCCAGGGCCTGTAGTATTTGCCATCGGAGGGAGGCAGGTTTGGAGCCTTGCAGGCATTGCAATACCAAATCGGGATTTCAGTTCCATAGAACCGGCGCCTTGACACTGGCCAGTCGATGTTGATTGAGTCAAGCCACTTGAGCAAGATCTGGCGATGCATGTCAGGGTGGAATTTCAACTTAAACGCAAGCTCCTTTAATTGTGGCACAAATTCAATCTGCTTTACGTAATAGTCATGCAGTGGAATGATCTCTATTGGAGTTTTGCTTCGCTCACAAAGAGGAGTCCTGTGCGTGATGCTTTCTTCCTTTTCCATCAAGCCGGCATTCTTCAAGTCTTCTATAATCTTGGTTCTTGCTTGATTTATACGAAGGCCGGCATACTGTTGTCCTGCCGCTCCTGTTGTAAATCCATTCTCATTTAGTGCAACTATTTCCTTAAGGCCCAACTCGCGGAAGAGCTGAACATCGTTCTGGTCTCCATAGCTGCACACCATCACAGCGCCGGTGCCAAATTCCGGCTTGGCTGAATGGTGCGGCACTATTGAGACTTCTCTATTAAACAATGGCAAAATGGCACGTGAACCCTGTAGGTGCGTGTAGCGGTCATCTTCTGGGTTTACTATGACTGCTTGGCATGCAAAGAGCAGCTCCGGCCTTGTTGAGGCAACAATAATGAGATTATCATCTGTATTATCATTCTTCTTCTCCTCCCCCTCTTTCTTTCCTGTTACCTTGAACTTCATGTAGACAAGCTTTGTAGGAATCTCGTTGTAAACAATCTCGGCGTCAGCTATCGTGGTTCCGCAATCGGGGCAATAATTGTTGGGTCTGTTGGCAAGGTATACAAGTCCTCGCTTCCACAGTTCGATGAATGTTGCCTGCGTTAGCGCACGATATTCATCAGAGTCTGTTCGGTAGTATTCCTTGAAATTTCCTGACAGTCCCATCCTTTTCATTATCTGAATCATTTCTGCTTCCAAGTCGTCAAGGGCGACTTTGCAAAGATCAAGGAACTTTTGTCTGTCCATTTGGCGCATGCGCACCTTGTATTTTTTTTCAGTATAGATCTCAACAGGCAGACCATTTCTGTCGATGCCAATTGGAAACAGCACATTTTTGCCATTCATTCTGGCAACCCTGGCTATCATGTCTATTTGAGCATAGTGTGCAGCAGCGCCAATATGCCAAGGGCGCCCTGAAGGATACGGCGGGGGAGTATCAATTACAAAGGCTGGCTTGCTTTCATCATCATCATCAATTGCAAAATGGTAAATGTCCTCCTCTTCCCATTTCTTGAGTATTGCCTTTTCTATGATTTCAGGGTTCCAAGCTGTTGACTGGATTTTTGGCTCCATTGTGTGCTCTGCTCTGCTTTTGTCCTCTGTCTGACTGTATTATTAATTAATATTATTCTTATTAGCTTAAATAGGAATTCTATGGATGTGTCTCTCTCTTTTTGCTAGGCTTTGTAAGCCTCAGTTTTCAGAAGATAGTATTAATAGTAACTCCTACGCATGCTCTCTTGCATAATAATGAAATTCGCGGACTGGTTCCCATACTATCAGGGAATCCGTGCAGATTTTGGATACAGTACTGAAAAGGATCAGGAAGCTGCAAAAATTCTGTCTGAAATGATAAAGAAGAAGGCACTTGACCCCAAGATCCTCCAGCGCAAGATCAAGGGCAAGAATGTCATTGTGATAGGTGCTGGCCCAAGCCTAGAGGATGAAAAAGTGCTAAAATACATTAAGAAAAATAAGAAATTTGTCAAGATAGTGGCAGATAGCGCTGTGCAGTTTTTGATTGAAAATAAGATCAAGCCTGATATTGTAGTTACTGACCTTGATGGCAACTCCAAATTTCTTCAAAAGGCAGAAAAAAATGGTGCTATACTAGTAGTTCATGCGCATGGTGACAATACTGACATACTCAAAAAGCTTGTTCCAAAATTCAGAAAGATGGTCGGGTCCACACAGGTTGCCCCTGTTGAAAATGTCCATAACTTTGGAGGATTTACAGATGGTGACAGGAGCGTATTTTTGGCAGAAGAGTTTGGCGCTAAGAAGATAGTGCTTGTAGGTATGGACTTTGGCAACAACATAGGCCAGTATTCAAAGGAAAAGGTCAAGGACCCTGAGCTTAAGAAGCAAAAGATGCAGGCTGGCAAGCGTCTACTTGAAATGCTAGCAAAACAATCTCGCTCTCAGCTTGTTGACACAGCCCCAAAACCCGTCAAGGGATTTTCACCGCTTACCCTCTAATAATACTAATAACAATAAAATCATCAAACACCATCATGAATTTTGGGCGCAGGCAAGTAAAAAGTATCATCGGCATGGCTTTTGCTGTGCTAGGCGGAGTGGCGTGGTTCTTCCAGTTATACATTCCTGCGGCTATCCTGTGGGGTGCAGGAATGGTGATTGTGTTTAGTTTGAACAAGCGTAGAAAACAGGGGCAGCGACGGCGATAAAACTATTATATCTTTTATGCAGTAGGATGGCTTACTAATGTCGTCAGGTTATTCTGAGGAAGACATCAGACGCGCTGCAGAGATACGCGAGTGGCTTATCAAGGAAATATCAGATAAGCAGGAAGAAGTCGAACGATTACGCACTACGCTTTCGATTATAGACAACCTGCTCAAACAGGGTAGCTTTAAAGCTGCTGCAAACCTTGGCTTTGCTGCTGCTGCCACCTCTACTCCAGCTGGATCCACTGCAGCCGCAACAACAACAACAGAGCAGGTCCAACAGCAAACTCGCCAAGCAGCAGGACCATCGCAACAACAACAACAACATCAGCAGGCAGGGACCGCCGCACCTACTTTGAGGGCAACGGCTGATAATGGTGGTGGTGGTGGTGGTAGTGGTGGTGATGATAGCCATAATATCAAGCCGCTCAAGCGCGTCAAGGATGACTTTTTGCTTGCAAATGCGGAGATATCGCCAGACGCGGTTGTCATTATTCCAGCCCCCAGCGTCAGCCTCAACGCCAATACGCCTCCATTCAAGTCATTCTTTTTGAACAGGATTTTGGAGGGTATGAAGAGCAAAGATGCCGAGAAGGTGAGTCAAGGAGCGCTCAGAGAATCAGACGCACTCAATTACAAGGTTGAAGAAGAAGACGACAGCGTCGGTGGCGGCAGCGGCATAATCAAGCGAATTGTGATAAATAAGTACCGCGAGAAGGATCGCCTGCAGGAGATATTCAACACTTCTGCATGGGTGTTTACACGTATGCTGGAAAAGAGCGGCAGATAGCGAGAGAAACATAGCTAGAGATAGGGATGTAGAGAAGAAGATGATGGACAAATTAGTGGTCCTAGACTTTGGTTCTCAATACAGCCATCTTATTTGCCGGCGGATTCGCGAGGCAAACGTCTATTGCGAATTATTACCATACAACACGCCCGCAAAAGTGATCAAAGAGATTGATCCAAAGGGGATAATATTTTCTGGTGGTCCAGCAAGCGTCTATGCTCAGAATGCTCCAAAGCCAGATAAAGAAATTTTCAAGATGGGCAAGCCCCTTCTTGGCATTTGTTATGGCCATCAGGTGCTAGTCGATAGTTTTGGCGGCAAGGTCAAGCGCACCAACAGCAGAGAATACGGTAGGGCTGTGCTTGTAATTGAGGGGGAAGGAGAAGGAGAAGAAGGCACGCCAGACCTGTTCAAAGGTCTAGGTCCAGGCATCATGAACTGCTGGATGAGCCATGCTGATGCTGCAGAAAAATTGCCTGAGGGCTTTAAGGTATTGGCCCGTACTGAGAATTCGTTCTCAGCTGCTATTGGCAACTCCGACAAAAAATTCTACGGGATTCAATTCCATCCAGAGGTCGTCCATACTGAAAAGGGCACCCAAATACTGAAGAACTTTGCGCAGACGATATGCGGAGCCAAGCCTGAATGGGATATTGAGAGCTTTATTGAGTCGACAATCAATGACATCCGCAAGCAAGTGGGTAAAGAGAAGGTCCTTGCTGCTGTGAGTGGAGGAATTGACTCGACTACGGTTGCGGCATTGATGCACAAAGCTATTGGCGACCAACTGAGCTGCGTTTTCATCAACCATGGTCTCCTGCGCAAGGACGAGGAAAAGGATGTGGTCAGGCTGTTCAAGGATCACCTTGGCATCAATGTCATCTATGTCGACGCCGAGAAGCAGTTCCTTGGCAAATTAAAAGGCGTAATTGACCCGGAGGAAAAGCGCAAGATAATTGGCGAAGAGTTTGCCAACGTTTTTGCTGCTGTTGTAAAAAAGAAGAAGGACGAGGAAAAGAATGCTGATTCATTTCAATGGCTTGCTCAGGGCACATTATATCCTGATGTAATTGAAAGTGGCGTGTCAAAGGGGCCCGCAGCAGTGATTAAGACTCATCACAACGTAGGCGGCCTGCCAAAGTGGCTCGATCTCAAGGTAATTGAGCCGCTGCGCTATTTGTATAAAGATGAAGTGAGAAAGGCAGCAAAGCTGCTTGGAGTGCCAGATGAACTGCTAAAGAGGCACCCATTCCCAGGACCGGGATTAGCTGTCAGGATAATTGGCGAAGTGACTCCTGAGAAGATCAGGATATGCAAGCATGCAAGCAAGATAGTAGAAGATGAGTTGAAATCGACTGCTGCTTTT
>DASUUV010000036.1:0-6890 GCA_036373895.1 Nitrososphaera sp.
TTACAGTGTGCAGAACTGTGTCTTGATTGACCACTGTGACATCAGTGCCTGCACTTACTGTAAGCTCATCTGGGTCATAATCAGGGTTGCCTTGTATTGAAGAGCCTTCAAGGATGTTTATTGTGGGTCCTCCAGCAGCAGCAGCACCAGTACCACCACCACCACCAGCACCTGTTTGGTTAGCCGCTGCTCCTCCTTGTTGTTGGGCAGCTCCTCCTTCCCCTTGTTGTTGGGCAGCTCCTCCAGAATTGTCAGGTTCATTTCCACCCGAGGCTGGCGAAAGAGGCTGATAGTACGGCGAATCGATTCTATCTTCTTGGGGGATTGCAGCTGTAAAGAAGTTGTAGGTGACATAGCCGGTAATCGCACCCAGTACAAGGATTACAGGAAAAGCGATTTTTCCGGGTTGACCCATAACCGATACTCGCTAGCCCCTGCCCCTTAATAACTTCTTCTGGATCAAGACTATATTTCAAGATACCGTGTGTCTTTTAGAGATGACACATCAAAAAATGGTCACCTGCAAGAGATGCCATAGAAAATTTCTAATACCTGTAGTTGACACCAGCAGGCAGGAGATATCGCGTGATATGGTTGGAGCAACTTTTTCCCTCATCTGTCCGTTTTGCATGACACACGACATCTATGCTGCATACGACTTGGAATAGCCTTTTATTCTGGACATAAGAATACACACTGTCTGTGCGGATGGATGGTAACAACAATAACCCTTCTATGTATTGCACAGTGTGCGGCAGCAGCCTTACTTTTCGTTATAGGCCGATGCCTGAATGGAATATCTCCGGCCTAATATGTGGTCAGTGTTATAACAAGAAGTTATTTGAGCACTACATTGCACCTTACAGGAAGACATCACAAAAGGGTAGCAAAGACTAAATACTAACTTTTACTTCCATCATATATATGCCAACTGGATATATTCTAGTGAACTGCACGCTCGGCTCCGAGGAAAAGATAATTAATGAAATTGCTAGGCTACCCGACGCCAAAGAGGTGCGAGGTACATATGGCGTTCATGATATATTTGTCAAGGTCAAGTCAGAGAACACCGAGTCAATGAACCACACAATTACAAACAAGATACGCAAGATTCCCGGCATTACGTCAACTGTAACGCTTGTTGTAATTGAAGAGCAGGGCGGCAAGGGCTAGATTAGACCAGTTCTTTCTTCCTGTCTTCTGACCTTATTCTCTTTATTTCATAAAAGATCATTCCCGAGCTAGCCACAACTATTGTCCAGCCAGCCGTTCCAATTGCAGCATAATTAGAATAATCTTCAAACAAGAGTGCGATGCCCGTAGTTGCAATTCCTGCAAACCAGATTGTGACCAGAATATATATCTGCATTACCTTAGCCCCTTATATCCTCATCAAAGCCGAAAAAGTGTCTTAACGTCTTACCGCACCTAGTGCAATTGCAGAATTCGATAAATTGGAATTCCTCATACTTACGGTAGACAAATGACTCTTTATGATTGCAGAACATTTGTCGCAGGGCTTGAAGCATATATGTTATTGATAGGCAGGCTAAGTTCATTTATTACTATTTCGTTGATATATGGGGCTTCATTATTCAACATGCTTGTTGGGCCCGTAGCGTAGTCAGGATATCGCGGCGGTCTTCGGAACCGCAGGTCAGGGGATCGAAGCCCCTCGGGCCCGTTCTTTTTCTTGCTTTTTCGTTACTAGTTATGAAGATGTAGCGCGTTTATCGCAGTGTATTCGGCGGTATCCTTAACTAGGCTATCCTCAACTGTTGCAGCTGGCTGCAATGATTTCATCTATGTGCGGTTTTTCCTCCTTCGTTACGAAATGGTCACGGACGGTGGTTGTTGTTCTTCTTCATACTATCGATTTCTCTTGTATTGATGTTGTGGTGTTTCACTAGCAGCATTTGACCCTTCTATTAGCCTTCGGCGTCTGCATCATAGTCATCAAAAGCGCTTGTTCCGCCAACACTTACTCCCTCGTCAAATGTTCCTTCACCTCCACTTGTGGTATTAGTATTGTTACCTTGCGTGCTACCACCTAATTCACCAAGTGCCGAATTCAATTGCATCAGTGCGCCTTGTGTGTCACCAACTTGTAGTGCGATACATGCTTCTTCTATGAAGTCTTTTACCATTGATGTTGATTGATTTCCTCCTCCTTCTGCTGTAGTAGAAGTGGTATTCATCTCCGTAGTAGCACTACTACTACCCCCTGTTGTTGTAGTAGCGTTCTGGCCACCATCACCTGTTTGTATTGGAGCACAAGCTGTTGGCTCTGCATCAGCACCACCACCAGCTTGTCCAGTAGTAGTATCATTAAGAGTAGCAGCACCTGTGTCTACCGACTGGGCTCCAGATCCTCCTTGGCCACCTTGCTCTGTTTCAAGGCCTTCCAGCGATCCTTGCGCGCTTGCATCATTTGGTGCGCTTATAGCTATCAATGACACAACGCTTAGTGAAAGCAGTATAAGCCCCAAGGCTGCAGGTACTGTCTTCTTTTTGTTCTCTGATGCCATGAGAAGATGAAAAGATCAAGGCTTTTAACGGTTGTAGTTTCTAGTTACTGCATTTAGTAATAACTGTCTCTACTATGGAAAATCTAAATGAATCCTAATTCCTTATCTAAAAAAGAGTAGGAGCAGGAATCTTTTTTTTCTACTCACCAAATACAATACAATGTGGAGCATTTCAATTTCTCTGTAACTCACCTTTGAGTGTATTCTATGTGTATTGCCTCCTACTGCTTTTCTTTTTCTTTTATTTTTAAAGTGCTTGCAACTTATCCGCATCTCTAGGCGCGTTTTGAAGAGTCTTGATCTGCAATTTGAAATGAATGTTTACGACAGGATTATTGTTTTGTTCCCCCGATCATTCTTTGGCTTTGATTCATTCATTTACTCCTTCCTGGCTTTTTTGGGGATCGTCTATTGTAAAGACCAAGATGATGATGATTATGTCTTAGTGCCATTCATGTTACTGGTAGTAGTTGTATTAGCACCTCACCTTACTGATCTGTATGTAGTACCCATCCTATCCTTTTTCGTAGCGTTTGTTTATCATGTATTACAAGGTATGACAAGCAAGAAATAATAGTATACTTGCCGGCTAATTACTGATAAAGAATAATCTGCAGTTTTTTTAATATACTGTGTTTTGTATAGGTAGATGTACCAAGAGGAGTAAAGAAAGGCGTTAGCAAACAAAAGTTTGAAAGGACCGTAAACAAAATAAAACGTAAAGGCAGTACAAAGAATCCTTATGCAGTAGCAAATGCAAATCTGGGACGCAAGAGTAGCAGCAGAAAAAATCACACAAGTAATTCGATTCATAGCTTGTCAACCGTTTCAAGTTGTTAGCAGACTTGTTAATTCTTATGAAGGATCTATATCTCCTAATGCACAACACATATGGACACCTCCAATAAAGAGCTCAAAAATGCCAAGACAAGGTACAAACCAAGAGTATATCTACTTCCAAGAAAGCTAGCCACGCACTCCAGCGGTCAAGCAGCGAAATATTCTCCCTCCGTACAATTAGGACATTTGCTAGGCGAAGGGCTACCTCACATTCAGAAGGCAAACAAGCACCCACAGTCGGCGCATCTTATTTTTCATACCCTGACAATCACATGATTAAATAAAATAGGCTCAGCGAGGAGCATAAAAAATGACAAGGGTGCCAACTACAGCAACTATCGAGCCTATAATCTCGTATGTATCCGGCTTCTTTTTATCAACTATTTTGCCCCAAATAATTGTAGATACTATGAATATGCCGCCATATGCTGCATATACTCTACCAAATTCGGCGGGTTGTAAAGTCGGGATTATCCCATAGACAAAGAGAATGATTCCGCCCAAAGCGCCTAGTGCAATACTTTTCTTTTCTCGTAGCCACAACCATACCAGATAGCCTCCTCCAATCTCTACAATGGCAGCTGCAAAGAACAGTGCCAGTGTGACAGGAGGAGGAAGAGGAGCTTGTATTATTACTTCTGCTGCGACCAGACGGATTCCTCTCCTTTTCTTGGCATGTAGAATATGATAGCAACGCCGGCCAGTGCAATTGCAGCGCCTATAATATCGAATCTGTCTGGGGCAATTCCTTCAACAATCCATCCCCAAATTACAGCCATGATGATAAAGATGCCCCCGTATGCAGCGTAGATTCTGTGAAAGTGTGATGGCTGGAATGTCGGAACAATGCCATAGAGAAACAACACAAAGCCTCCGAGAGCACCCATCATCCAGCTCATCCCGTCGCGCAGCCACAACCATACCAGGTAGCCGCCAGCAATCTCACACAGACCTGCTATAAAGAAGAAAAGCAACGTTATGGCGATTCTTTTGATTTTGTTACGTTCTGCCATAATTTACTGCCCGCAACAAGAAGCGGAGTAGTCTGTCTGCTTTATGATTATTTCTATACCTCCGGCGCCTTACTTTCATCTAACAATCTATTGGTTGCTGTAGTGCCGTGTTGCAGTTGCCATTGGTCACAGCTGTGCCGGCGGTATATATAGTAGCCCTAAGCCCGTAGAATCTGTAGTTCAGTACGAAGTATCTCTTTTTACTTTCTTATTCAGTCTGCATCGAATGTTCTGTTGTTATTGTTGTTGAGCTTTAGTAAACTCCCTATTGTCAAGCAGAAAATCTATCTTCTTGCCTAGGTTGTAATGCACTTACTGTGCTGTTATTGTTCTTGCCATACTCTACTGCTAAATGTAGTAGTCCTCTGATTTGATCCTCATCTGATAAACTTGAGGCTCTGAAACATCTGCTGTACTGGTGGTGGAGGACTACCTGAGGGTGTTGCTGCTGCAGGACCTTCATAGATGACAAACTCACCCGACACGATCTGTCTTAGTCCAGGTTGTGGGTTCTCTGGAATAGTAGCCAGAATTGAATAACTCCTCATATCTCCGAGTCCAAGACTGAGCTGATATGTCATTTCTACAAGTTTGGCCGGCGCCGTTCTTATTGTTGTATTTGGATCTTCTGGACTAGTGATATTGATTGTGAGGTCCGTGCTGTTTATAATCTGGATGTTAGTATAATTACGTCCTTGCATTTCCTCTACCATGAACGCCAAGAAATCATCTGGTGTAATGTTGGCTGGATTCTCAATGACCTCAAATTCAGGTCTGTGGCTTAAGCGATCGTGTAGAATTTCTACGGAACTTTCAGAGTGTTCGCAGTTATACATTCCTCCAGTACCGGGTACTGCCTCTTGGTGTGGGCAAATTATGGCCAGTATCAAAAAACCTGCCTCGTTCGCAACACGAAAGTTAGGAAGATGTAAATTGTCAATGTCCTGTACTACCCAGTCATATGGCACCTGCATTCTAAATCCGTCCGCTGTGTTTTGGAATGTCCCGTTCTGAATCACTGCAGGTATGCTAGTCAGTTGTTGTGCGCTTGCTATCCCTGCATTGAGACCAAAAAGAAGGACAACAACAGTAGCAATTGCTGCTAGAACTATCATCTTTATTTCTGCTATGTATAAGCGCGATGGCGAACGCCTCATTGCCTCCAGAACACTATACACATCCCAGAGCCACATAAGGTTATGGATTAATAATTCTCTATTGTTAAAACTGATCCCGCCTTATATGAAAGATATTTCCTAAAGATGAAATCTGAGCCTAATAATTTAACAGGAAGCTTTTTAATTGTGTTAAAATTCAAGCCTATGTCGAGGGATAAGATTGCTGATTTCCTTTCACAAAATACCCTGACAGCAAAAGTAGTATGTATCATCCTATGCTCGCCTTTTTAGGGCTCTTGTAACATTTAGTGATTTTACTTGAGGATACCCTTTATGATGCGTCACTCGACCACTTGAAGATCCTCAAGCAACTTATCTATGCTTGTGACCGTTTTGCCCTCGTTGTCGGCAATTTGCTGCAGGGCAGGTGGATTCTCTATGTAATCAGGAATTCGTGCAGTTATCCTCTCTTGGTAGGTAGGAACATGCTCGTTTTGATAAAAAACGCCAATCGGTATCTTGTTGCCCCACTCATTTGACTTTTCAATCACTTGGGACATTTTCTGATTTATCTCATCCGGGCTATGCACTTCGCCATCGTACCCTGTTTCTTCCAGCTTATACATCCTCGGCATAGCTTTGCCTGCTTTCGGATCAATGTTGTCAAGCCCTTGGAACCATTCCTTGGTATTGATATCATTATACGTAGGGCATGGCTGTAACACGTCTATGAATGCAAGTCCATTATGGGCAACTGCCTTCTTGATCAATTCCTTCAGGTGACGGACGTCGTAGGAATAGCCTCGTGCAAGAAAAGTAAAGCCTGCAACAAGCGCAAGAGCTATCGGATTGACAGAATTATTAACATTTGGCTGCGGCAGCGATTTTGTCTTCATGCCCAGCTTGAGCGTGGGTGCAGCTTGCCCCTTTGTCAATCCATACACAGCGTTATTGAATATGATGTAGACCATATCGACATTTCTGCGCCCTGCGCTCACGAGATGACCCGCACCAATTCCAAGGCCATCACCGTCTCCCCCAACAGCAATAACCTCAAGCTCAGGATTTGCAAGTTTGGCTCCCTGTGCGAATGGCAGCACTCTGCCATGCAGCGTATGGATGCCATACGTCTTGATAAAATGCGGCGTTTTACCAGAGCATCCAATGCCGGAAAATATCGTGGTCCTGTGTGGTGGAACCTGTAGATCTGCAAGTGCCATCTGGATGGCATTCAATATTCCGAAGTCGCCACAGCCCGGGCACCAATCGTTGTGAACATCTGTCTTGTAATCTGATAGTTTAAGCGCCACTTCTCAACACTTGCCTCCTTGGAGCATCTCCACGTATTATTCTCTTTACACCATTATAAACCTCGTCAAGTGACATAGGTC
>DASUUV010000037.1:0-26436 GCA_036373895.1 Nitrososphaera sp.
AACACACTTCCGGGCATGGAAAAGCCAGTCCTTGACAGGATAGCTCAGATACCCGGCGTCGTGTCAGTCGAGGGTGTCTATGCCGAATTTGATCTGATAGTGAGAGTGGACGTTCCATTGGGCAATACAGTAGAAGTTGTAATCAATGAGATTAGAAAAATACAAGGCATAAAGTCAACAAGGACCATATCATCCATTGATGGCGAGCGCAGTAGCGGCATTGGAATGGACCACCTTGGGCCACCATCTGACTAAATCTAATCATTACTGGTAGTCATGCAATGGTCTATCTCTGTGTGTGTTTATCTTCGATTCCAGCTGTTTTTTGTGTTCAGAAAGTATGTGCTTGTTGGCACATTGATCATGCATGATTCCTATTTCGCAAAAATCACACGAAGTGACAAATTCTATCTGGACAAAACTCTTCTTGCAGTAACTGCACTTTTCTGCTCCAAGATCATAACGGGACATTGGCTTGAGCCATGGGTCGCGCCAGAGAAGCGACATATGAATATATCTCTGTACAACTTATCGAAGTGGCCATATTTGTGTTTACTTGTGCTTGTCCATGATCTCATACATGCGGTTATAAGACCGCTGTAGGTCCTGCCTCTTTTGCATATTTAACTTGAGTTTTTGGAGCTCGGCCTTTAGATCATTGCTGTCGTTTGCAACTGCAAGCCTTGCAAGTGCTGCTGCCTCTTTAAGATATTGGTTGATATATTTCTTGGCATATACGTTCTCGCTAATTAGAGCAACGACAAGGTCAGGCTCCTCCGTAAGTATGCTTTCTGCAATAAGCGACTGGAGACCAAATGTGGTACCTGACACTTGCTTTAGCATCGAAATGTTGCCTGATGACATGAGCCTTGCAAAAACTATATTTGCAAAGTACGTCAATCCAAGCACCATAGCTATTGACTTGTCATGCTGCTTGGCATTTGGCAATACTATCACGTTGGCCTTTTCAAATATTTCCCTTGCTATCTTGACTTCGATTTTTTCATTCCTAACCGGAACTAGAAGCATCCGGGCTTCTACTTTTTTACTTGCTCCAGGGCCGAACATTGGATGAATGCAGAGCGGTCTAAGGTTGTTTGGGATCTTCTTCAAAGCTGCAAACGTCTTGTTTTTAACCGAGGATATTTCTGCAATGATAGCTCCATCCTTCATGTTTTTTGTGCATTCTTTGACGGCCTGTGGCGTCTTTTGCGCCGGCACACAGACAAGTACCAAGTCTGCATCGTGCACACAGTCGAATAGTCTCTCTTGAACTTTGACCTTGCTAGAGGTTTTCAATATTTTTTTTTGGTTGATATCATATGCCAAGACGTCCAGACCACGCTGGGCAAAATAACAAGCGAACCAAGTACCCATTTTTCCTGCGGCGCCTACGATCGCCACTTGCTGCAATTTACAGGTCCTCTCTTATGACCGATGCCATTACATCAAGCCCTTTTTCTAGCATCTTTTCCGGCTGACAAGCAGATATCCTGACGAATCGCTTGTATGAATCCCCAAATCCACTGCCGGGTGCTATCGCTACTCCTTTTTCTAGCAACTTTTCAACTATGGGTAAGTCCTCTCCCTTTGGCAGCTCAGGATAAACGTACATAGCGCCGTCCGGCTCGACACACCTAAGCGACATTTTCTTAAGCTTGCTGTATATAAAGCCAAGTCTCCTTTTCATTAGTTGGATATTTCCTGATGGGTCTACTTCTAGCGCAGCAAGAGCGGCCTGCTGCATTGGCTCTGCTACGCTTGTAATTGCAACTGCCTGAACCCTTGCCATTTTTGAGATAATGTCTTTGTTTGCTATACCATATCCCACCCTAAATCCAGTCATTGCATATCGTTTTGAAAAGGATCCTACAACAATGCTCTTTGCATAATCGTATCTGAGTAGGCTGCTGAACTCGCCGAAGACATAGTCAGCATAAACTTCATCACTTAGCAAGTAAAGACCGTAATCCTTGGCAATTAACACTATTTTTTCCATTGTTTTGTGATCAAGCACCTTTCCCGTAGGGTTGTTCGGGTAGTTGAGTACAATCATTTTAGTACTTGAATTAATCATGCCTTCTAGTTGTTTAGTGTCAGGGATCCACTTGTTTTCAAGGGTAGTTCTGAGTATCTTTGTCCTTGCGCCTACAAAATCTGCACATTCCTTATATGCAGGCCACGCCGGCTCTATCACTATCAACTCTTGTCCTGCTCTTAACAATGATGTAATTGCACTGAAAACGGCGAAACGGCCTCCAGGTGTCACTACGACTTGATCTTTGGATATTCCTCCTCCTCCTTCCTTTGTGGCTATGGCATCCCGTAGCTTTGCAATGCCTTGAGTATCTGTATAATGGTAATACTTCATCTTGAAAGATTCAGCAAGTGCAGCTCCAACCCTTGTAGGTGGTGAATAGTCTGGTTCGCCAACCTCCATATGTATTATTTTCTTGCCTGAAGCCTCAAGTTGTCTTGCCTTCAAGAATATGCTAAGGTGTGTCTGCTTTTCTACTGCCTTTTGCGCGCTTTTTTGCACTTGCACGTGCTCTGACTCTGCAAGCAAGACGTTGAGGAGCTGTAGTGCAAACTCAGTGCTCATTCCGATCTCTTCTGCCAGCAACGTGACTCTCATCCGTATCTCATGTTCAACCTTTTCATCCTTAATATCCATGCCAAGCCTGCTCTTTACTTCGCCGATATTCCTTGCTAGTTCTATACGCTGCTGTACAGCACGCATTATCTGTATTGTCACGCCACGGATCTTGTCACGCAATATGTCGAGCTCTTCGTTTGTATTATCCATTAGCACCGTCTCACTTTAGCACCGAAGGTATTAGACCTGACCGGATGGCATGATCGGCCAAAACCATCGAAACTACACACTCCACGATGGGTGGAGCCCTTGGTACAACGCATGGGTCATGCCTCCCCGGCACAGTAAGATTTGTCTGCTCGTTTGTAGAAATGTCAAGCGTTTGCTGCATCTTGGCTACTGAAGCCGCTGGCTTGAAGCCCACCCTGACTACAATAGGCATTCCATTTGATAGCCCACCTAATATCCCACCTGCATTGTTCGTCTTAGTTATTACCTTGCCATTCTTTATCATATAGCTATCGTTATTTTCAGAGCCGCGCATTTTGCTGCCTGCAAAGCCAGAACCAAATTCCACAGCTTTGACCGCAGGTATGCTAAATAGGGCCTTGCTGAGATCTGACTCAAGCGATGCAAATATGGGCTCGCCCATGCCGACCGGCAGGCCGCTACTAATACATTCAATTATGCCGCCAAGCGAATCGCCCGATTTTCTTGCCTGCAGGATCGCCTCCTTCATGCTCTGCGCAGCTTGCAAGTCAGGGCACCTCACTTCGTTATCATATCTAGTAGCAATATCTTCTTTGGTCATATTGCGTGCTCTGATGCCGCCTATTTCAGTGGTATAAGCCACTGTCTCAATTCCAAGTGTTATTTTTAAAAGCTTGGCAGCTATAGCGCCGGCCATCACAAGAGTGGCTGTGAGCCTTCCTGAGAATCTTCCACTTCCCCTATAGTCTGCAAAACCGCCGTATCTTACCATAGCAGGGTAATCTGCATGTCCTGGCCGTGGAATGTTTTTTATCATCTCATAGGGTTTTGGATCTGAATCGTTGTTCCATATAAGCATGCATATTGGGGCCCCCGTAGTAAAGCCATTGAAGATGCCCGATAGGATCTCGACTTTGTCTTCTTCTCTTCGCTGTGTGGTTATAATCGACTGGCCAGGCTTTCTTAGGTCAAGAAGAGGCTGTATGTCGGCTTCCTCTAGAGGCAGGCCAGCGGGACAGCCATCTACAATTATCCCGACACACCTTCCATGGCTTTCACCGAAGCTTACCGCGACAAACCGCTCTCCTATCATGCTGCCACCCATCTCTATTAGGAGCACTTGAGCCTGTTCTATATATTGGCTTTTTGTTATTCTCTATCTGGAGCTGGGGATATTCTTCCTCCAATGTTTTTCATATCCGAAATAAAATTGGGATAAGAAACATCTACGGATTGAGCTCCAGCTACTATCGATTTTTCAGTCATCATAGACGCTATTGTGAACGCCATAAAAAGTCGGTGGTCGTTGTGTGCTTCAAGTGATGCGTTTTTTATTACCAGAGGCGCAGTTATCTTTAGGCCATCACGAAATTCATTGATGTGCGCGCCAAACTTTAAGAGCTCGACTGCAATGTTTGATACCCTGTCTGTTTCCTTTACTCTAGCATGAGCGACGCCTGTTATTGTGACCGGATTTGTTGCTTTGAGTGCAAGTATCGAAACAATCGGCAGAAGATCTGGTGTATCAGCTAGGTTAAAGTCGCCGCCTTCTAATCTGTCAGCACCATTGATAGCTACCTCGCCCTTTTCTTCGTCAACTTTTATCCCGCACCCCATTTTCTTCAAGATGTCTATAATACGTGAATCACCCTGTGGCATTTCAAAGTTGAGCCCATTTACCCTAAGTTTTTCTCCAGCAAGCGCACCTGCGGCAAGTATAAGTGCGGTGGTTGAAAAGTCGCTTGGCACATCAAATCTCGTGCCGCGGTATCTTGCGTTCTTGATGTAATATTCCAACATATCTGGACTATGGTCAATGGAAACTCCAAAGTGCTTCATTGTGGCAAGCGTAGCGCGGACATAGGGCTTGGAGACGAGCTTGCCGCGTACCTTTATTACAATCTCTGAATCAGCGTAAATGCTGGCAATGAGTAAACCTGATATGAACTGACTTGAAATGCTGCCATCAACGACAGTTGTACCTCCCTTTATGCCTCCACCCTTTACTATAATGGGCGGCCTTCCGTTTTCCTTTGTGGAATAAGCTTCAACGCCTAGCTGTCGAAGAGCGTCCAGTAAGGGCTGCATAGGGCGGCTGCGCAGGCTTTCATCTCCTGTCAGTACAGTGTAGCCGGTTCTCACTAGGCCAGACATAGCAGTTAGTATCCTTATTGTGGTTCCGGAATTCTCCGCATTTATTACATTTTCAGGGGGATTGAAGCAATCGCTGCCCTTTATGCGCATCTTTGTAGCGCCATATTTTATGTCCGCTCCGAGAGCGCCGCAGCCGGCTAGGGTCGCTAAGGTATCGCGGGCCATTAGTATATGTGTTATTGTAGAAGGCTGATCAGCAAGTGAGGCAATTGCTATTGCCCTGTGACTGTAGCTCTTGCTAGATGGGCAGCGCACAGTTCCATTTAACCTAGATCTTCTTACTACTATACTAGTCATTTATGATGTTCACATTCGCTTTCTCATTATTTACTTTGGAAACAATGATCTTCCCCTCGAACTTTGAAAGTGCATCGACGATGGGTTCAACTGCGTCTTCGTATCCTACAGCAGCGATCGAGGGACCATTTCCAGATATGCTGGCAGAAAGTGCCCCATGCTCCATAGCAGCCATTACAGGCATATAACTAGATGAAAGGGCAGCAGAGGCAAGCACTCCGTTAAGTTTCATTGCCTTCCAGTATTGGCCAGACTCTGCAAACCTGAAAGCATCAATGAAGATGTCAGACAGGTTCCTGAGCTTGCGCACGTCTCCTCTTGAAGTATTGCTCGGTAGGATAATGATTGCATAAAGGTTCTCTGGCGCACTCTCCTTGCGGATTAGACGTCTAGAGTAGTTGTCAGTGACAGTAAAGCCGCCGAAGTAGCAGGCGGTAGCGTCGTCGTATGCTCCCGTCAATGAGACTTTAGCTTCAAGCGAGGAACGGGCAGCCACTTCAAGTATTGCATAATCGTTAATATTCTCTTCTCTTTCGATCTGGCTACATGCAAGGGCAACGGCATTTGATACTGCACTGGAGCTCTTGAGTCCATACCCAATTGGAATTTCTGAGTCGACTCTTATACTTATCATATTGGTTTCAATGATTTGTTTTGGTATTGTCTTTTGAATGATATTTTTTATTAGCCTGTCACTATTCCTGTCTGAGATAAACCTAAGGCCATGTTGTCCCTTTTGGAGTTCAACTTCGGCTGTAACCTTGAGTGATATGCCAAGGGCCGATCCCTTTCCGGTGGCTATGGCGTTCACTATTGAAATCGCTCCATGCACTATCGCCCTTGCCTTCCGGGTTGTAGTCATGTCGGTTCACCAAATATGCCCAATAGGTTCTTTTTCATAGCATCCCTAGGAGCAGACAATCCGGTCCATATCTCAAATGCCTTCGCACCCTGCTCGATAAGCATTTCATAGCCGTATACAACTCTTGCTTGTGCATATTTGGCGTTTTCGATCAGGTTGGTGACCAGCGGACGGTAAACAATGTCGTAGACTATACTTCCCTTCTGTATATGCTCATAATCTATTACGCTAGATTCATTGTTCATTCCTAATGTTGTCGCGTTAACTATCAAGTCGCATGCAGGCGAATAGTCCTGTGCCCTGTCAAGGGCGACCAGCTCGCACTTCATCCCAAGGCCAGCTCCCAGGTTGGCAAGTTCGTTTGCTCGCTGCATGTCGCGGTTTGCAATTACAAGCTTCGCTATGCCGTTCTGTTCTGCAAGGGCAACCACCACTGCTCGCGCGGCCCCACCAGACCCGAGTAGAAGCACATGCATACCCCGAAAATCAACTTGGCGCTTGAGCAATGGCTCAATAAAGCCATAGGCATCTGTATTGTATCCTCTAAATATGCCCTCTATATTGTTAACGGTGTTAACTGCTGCTGCCTTCTTTGCAGTAGATTCTAGCTCGTCGAGGTATCTCATCACTTGTGTCTTGTGTGGTGTAGTAACATTGAATCCAGCAATGTTTATGCTGCGCAAGGACTCAATCGACTCTTTCAGCTCAGCCTCTGGAACCCTAAATGCAATATAGGTGCAGTTGAGGCCTTTAGCTGCAAAAGCTGCGTTATGCATCGCAGGCGAGAGTGAGTGATAGATCGGATCGCCTATGATGCAATAAGTCTTAGTTGAAGCCTGCATTGTCTGTCTGTTGCAAATATTGCCAGCCTATCACATATATACCGTGAAAGAAATCACCGAAAGGAATTCAGACTAGATTGAATGGTTAGCCTTACTAACAGATATATGAGTAGGGCAGACAGATTTCATATTTTACCAACTCCCATCTTGTCGTACAACTTTTTCATCTGCTGCAGCGTTAATTGACCGGGTGCTAGCGATTTCTCGAGGCTTGCATAGGTAAAAGGGGCGTTGCCAATCACAGTGCACAATAGCCTTGATATCACTCCTGCCTCCCCCATGGCAAAAAAGATCGGGGATAACCCTATGGCTGTCTCGTACAACTCTAGCACCCTCAATGAATCTTCGATGCTATGTGCTGTAGTCACGATCTTGACATAGTTACTATAGGTCCTCATCTCTGAAAGAACATCAGCGATAGAGTCACTTGGCGGGGTTTTTTCAAAATCATGCCATGATACAAGGAGGGGGCTCCTTTTTTTTTCTAGAAAGTCTGCGAGCTCGTCATTTTTTTTAAGTGTATCAAGCTCGACATCAAGCAGCATAGGTTCTTGCTCCGCCAGCCTGTACAGCCAATGCAAGCGATTCTCTTCGGTGCTTGCAAACATGCCTCCCTCACTTCTCGATCTCAGCGTAAAGACTGTTCTGTCCTTTATGCCCCTTGCAGCTTGTAGGGCCTCAGGTAAGAGGTCCAGATTTAGAAAGTCGAACCGGATTTCTACGTAGTCGGCTCCTAGATCAAAGGCACGATCTGCTTCTTTTATAATTGATTTTGCATCGTCAGGGGCTATGGATACGCAGATCCTGGCGGCCACAAGTCACTGGCTATGCACTTAGGTAGAATTAATTGTTTGTTTTATCCTACGCCTGCAGGTGGTGAGCTGTGTGAGCTGTGATCTATCCTCTTATGCGCTTCAAGAACTTCTGCCGAGTCAAAAACTCTGCCACAAATGCTACAGCGGTTCTGCCTTGGACTTTTGGACCCGGCAGTTGCAGCTGACATGAATGTGTTTCACCATCAAGCCTTATTAAAGGTGTGATATCGCTAGCAAACGACGCTGTCTTTAATCCAGTATTTGAGCTCGTGTGCAATACTTGCTTTCTGTCTTTTTATCGAGAGTCCAGGTCAAGCTGACTTCGCACTGATAGCGCTTAAGCTGCTGGAAAAGACATCCCTTCATATCACAATGATCTTGGTAGACATGCAATATCCACATCTCAGGGCCCATTATTATAGTGAGAAGGGATTTTTCTCCAATTAGCGACTAGGGCCTCATTTCGTATATGAACAGGCTCCCTTTCTATCCGAGATTTGGCCAGTTCAACATATTCTTTTACCAAATCGATCCCGACGTAGCGACGGCCAAAGTGATGGGCTACCTTTGTAGTCTGCCCGCTTCCGTTGAAAGGATCCAGTATTAGGTCATTCTCATACGAATACAATTTCATCAGGCGATATGGTATTTCTTCTGGGAATGGGCATGGATGAGCGATGCAGCCAGGTGGTACTGGTGCAATATGCCAAACTGAGTTGGCTATTTCTTTCGTCCATTCTTCATGTGTCGCCGGAAGAATTTCTATCCTTTTTGTCCGGCCACTGTTGACATCTCCCTTGCGTAAGATGAGAATGAATTCATGCATAATGTTTGCACGGTAGTACTTTGGGTAGGGATGGATGATGAAGGATCCGTATCGATTTGTACCACCGGTCACTTTGTGCCAAATGATCTCTTCATGAAGGTTCCATTTTCCAAAGGGCTGTACAAGCCTGGACAGCAGCATGTGAGGCAAGGGTACTATCGTTCCATTAACAACTTCATTCGCTATGACAATGCAGCAGTAGCCGCCTTCCTTTGTCACGCGATAGACCTCATTACCGAAGATATCAGTCATATCATTCACATAATCATTGGTATCCAAGTTAAGCTTGCCTCGGTAATAGGTGCCACTTCCCGATGCATGAATATCATAGTCGATCGCGTTTCTATATGGTGGCGAAGTTACCGTCAACTGGACAGAATTTGCGGGAAGTCTCTGCAGGACGTCCTTACAATTGCCGACATCTATGTGGTTGGTGATTTCTTGTTGGACAAGCATGACTAAATACTGTCTGCATGCTTCGGTGATTAGTCCAAAGCCCCCATACTTTAAAGTAATAAACAACTGACTAAAAAGAAACTATGCCTTCAGCTTACAAAAACGAGCTAGAGCAATGAGAACTCTACCAATTTTTTGCTAAGGACCGCTTCGAATTTACGATAAAAAGGAATGTGTCAGTTATAAGAATATTGGGTCATTTTCGTCGTCACCCTCTTTCATATCCCATCTATATCCATCTGTTTTTAATGCACAGGACGTAATAGTCTTGTTCAATTGCATTTGTTAATTTCTTGTTAAGGCGTGACCTGCTGGTCCTCAGTTAATACTGCTTTGCAGTATATGTTTAACTTTTCAGCTTAATGATCCAGCGATAAATATAGCTCTTGAGAGACCGTCATAACATTTCGGTTAATGACGCATACCATTTTGATATTAATCGCTCCATTTTCATAACAGTAAGAAAATTCTTTGGATCTGCACAAGACATATCATTGAAGTGAGAAAGTATAGTTATTTAGCGAGATCGGAATTAATGCAAGGAAAAGAAAGGAGAAGGTGATAGACGAACCTTACAAACTGGAGCCCAAAATCCTAGTTCTAGTCCATCTTTTCCTTGAACTTCTCCTTATACTTCTCCTTGTCGTATTCTCGACCCATGTCTCTATCGGTATCTGACGCCTTGTTGGCTGTAGCCTTTGCACCAGCCTTAATCTTGTCAGATGCGTCCTCGATTTCTAAAGCCATGGTGCCTTAGATATATTACATCAAATTATTTAAGGGGTTACTCACAAGATTCGGTTTCATCTTCCCTCCTCATCATAGAAAGGTGTCAGCTACCTTCTAGTGATTGCTCCTGGCTTGTCGTACTCGACAGCTCGCCTGTATAATATGTACCTAGCTTATACCTCAGACACCGTATTTCCATCCACGTCTGTTAGAAAATCTTTAATGCATAAAATAAAAGATGTCATCTAGTTCCATCTACAGTTATTTTGCATATCAACAAATTAGTGATCCTTTTCCATATAATAATGGCAACAGAACAAGCAACAGAAACATAGAAGTTCAATAGCCTGTTCTTTCCTTAGAAGATGGCACAGCGATATATCATAGTGATGCGGCGGCGGACATAGCAAGAGATAAGAAACTTCAGGGATACTCTAAAACGCGCTGAAGCAGCAAGAAGTAAGGCTGAAAAAATCGGCGGCAAATTTACATCATATTGGACATTTGGGAAATATGAGAGTATAGGTATTTTAGAGGCTCCCAATGACGAAGCAGCAATGCATTTGGCCTAAAGGTTGGGGAGTTTTGGCAATATTAGGACTACTACATTAAGGGCATATACCGGGAAGAGGTTGCAAACGTCATTCATAAGCTTGGCTAACTGAGTTGCGGCAAATTACCACCATACCAATCTATTACTATTTCTAGTCACTGGTAATATGCACGAGTTTGACATTTTTTGATCATAACTAATAATAGTACTCTTGCCGGCGGGCGCTCTAAGCATTTGCAGTCATGTTTGAGCAGGTTAAAAATAAATTCTGTTACTAGGAAGGTAGAGAACTTTGGCTAGATGACTTGAAGGAGTGCTAGGTATTTTACCGACTAAAAGACACGTACGTGAGGACTAGAATTACGATGCAGCCATGGAACCCGAAAATTTATGCGCACCATTCATCAAATGCTGTCTCATCTTTTACTCCTCGCAAAACTACAACCTTCATTCACATTAATCTAGCTTCTACGACTTGTCTATTGCTGGAATGTTCATGGCAGAAAAAAATTTAGCGAGCTGATTATAGCCGTGAATCAAAGAAGACATACAGAAATGTATTGAAGCCATAAAATTATCTTGCTCCGATTAGGGTATAGCACTTCTAAATTTGATCAAATCTGCCTTCTCTTTTTTCACATCTTCTTCATCATATTGATGAATTTAATTGAGTCTCCATTATAGCAGTCAGGATTAACTGTATCATCCCTGCAACTGGTTTGTAAAGACTGTAGTTTTTCTCTTGCATGATCCATATAGACCTGCTATTGTCTCGATATCTTTTCGCATTTTGTTACTAGATATCATAGTGCTGCCATCGCCAATAAGAAAAGTAGCCTTACGCTAAAAAATAGTATTTTACCAAATTAGAGATAAACCGATAAGTTACGATCTAAAGAAGATTATTAGTGCTATTATTTTTCTACGATGAATTCGTCGACTTCCATCCCAAAGTGGCGGCCCCCAGCTTGTTTGACATAGCCTAGTACCTCATCGCCCACTTTTACTTCAGTCACTGATAACAGCTTGCCGTCCTTGGATATCAGCCGTATCGTCTCAGCGTTTTGCAAAATAACAGTGCCTTTCTCACCATTGATCTCTGCCCGGATTAGTCTCAGCGGTCGCGTCTCTATCTTTGATCTGCCGACGACAGCACTTCTTGCAATGCCTTCCTTGTTAACAATCCACACTTCGCTTCCTGATTCGATCTCGGAAAGATAGCGCGTTCCTCCACCAGGCACTATTGTGTAACAATATACTGCGCCAGCGTTCACCCTGAATGGCCTAGGCGAAGTGAAAGAGGACCCGACTGATTCATTGTGTACTAAAAGCATAAAGTTTGATCTGCTTCCAACCAACATGCCTTCTCCCATCCTCATCATCGAGGCAGTGTCTACACAGACCCGCTCCCCGGTGCCGACATCTTTTACCTCTGTGATTCTAGCCCTCGTAATAAGGAACCTCGCAGTAGTAAGCTCCTGTCTGGCCCTTTCGACTTCCTCTTCACTATCTGTCGATAAAATTACTCCGTCGACTCCCAGCTCAAGGATTGCAAACAATGTTGCAACCTCTTGCGAGCTTTTTGCTGTAGCGAACACTTTTGTTTTAGACTTGTGTAGTTTGGCGATAATGTTTTCAAGTGGGATTATCTTCCAATCTGGTGCGTCGACGATTACAAGTTCTGCTCCAGTCTCTGATGCTCTTTCAATCTCATTGACGTCGAGGTTGCTTGTCACTTTCTTGAAGTACCCTACACTCCTGCCCGACGACTTGAACGATTTTAATTGATCAAAAGTCGTGCAGATCACGATGTCAGCGTCCTCCGACTCATATATTGTTCGGACACTCCCGCCGGCTACCTTGGGATCAACGTTAACTATCAAGTTGCCCTTCTCCTTTAGTTTCAACAGGAATTCTCTCAGAGAAGATACTGCTACAGTTGGCTTGACAATCAGCTCTTTTGGTTTGAGATCAGTCAAGTTCTTTCAGAGCCTCTCTAACATTTCTATTTTCAATTATGATCTTGCGTAATGCGCGTACCATTGCAGGTGGATTCTTATGTTGGAAAATGTTGCGCCCAAACGTCACGCCCTTTGCGCCTGCTGCCATTGCTCCATTGCACATCTCCAAAATTTCTCTGTCGCTATTGGCCTTGGGTCCACCAGCAATTACCAGCGGGACGGGACAGCTCCTAACAACCCGCCTAAACGAATCTGGATCACCAGTGTATACCGCTTTTACAATGTCTGCTCCGGCCTCAGCACCAATCCTTGCAGCATGTGCCACGATCTCTGGGTCATGAGGGTTTTTAATGTTCTCTCCACGCGGGTACATCATCGCGACCAGAGGGAGACTCCATTCGTCGCATTTATCGGATATCATACCAAGCTTTTGCAGCATCTCCGGCTCTTCTTTAGAACCAATATTAATATGAACAGAGACAGCATCGGCTCCGAGCCTGATCGCTTCTTCTACACTCCCTATCAGCATCTTTCTGTTTGGTGCTGGACCTATGGACGTACTGGCGGAAAAGTGTACTATCAATCCAATATCTGGCGACCTTGGCATAGTCTTGATGATGCCCTTATTGACAAGGACACAGGTGAGTCCAGCAGAGGCGCATTGATAGATCATGCTATGAATATCTTCTAGCCCCTTAATGGGGCCATTGCTTATACCATGGTCCATTGGAATGCACAGCATTTTGCCGTCATTCAATATCCTCGAAAGCCGGATGTCCCTGCCGAAGACCATATGTGTATCCAGACTTTCTTGCTAACCTACTTATAATTTGTTTTATCCTTTGAATAATTGGAATAGGGGCTCGGAAGTATTGGTTCTCACGAACCTCACCGGCTTTACGCTCTAGCATACATGAGTAGGTCCTAATCAAATAATTCACCGCCTGCTCGCTAGAATTTGTTATCTGTGCGATTGTTGAGAATTCTCCCAAGCTGCAGCAAGGCTTAGCAATAGACTAACTCAGTAAGTCCAACCATAGACCTGGCAGTGTTGGATCATGTAGTTTTCAATAGGGAATAGATCTACGAACTTTAGGAGGTTCAAGCATGGCCATTCTCAGGAGATCGATTCTGATCTAATTTTAGCTGTTTGCAAATAGCTATACTGCAAACAGGGATTCATGGACAAACGAAGGGTAGTGAACTACTTTGATTTAAAAAATTGGGTATCTTATTCTGTCTATTCTTAGGGACGCTCAGAACGAAGCTCTTATATTTGCAGTCACATAGTCTGATAACGTAACTTGCTAAAAAAGCATGAACGAAACCCGTTCTGCTATATCTGCAACCTATTCTTCACACCCGAATATCTGCCAGTTCATCTCAAAGCTGATCACACAAAGGAAGAATTAGCGGCTCATCTCCTAATGGCATACTTTGATGAATGGCGTGAGCAGGAAGAGGCAATTGAGAAAGCTACAAAGACCTCCTCCCGGTGACTCCCATAAGTTTTTAGAAATGATCACGGCAGAGTAGTATATGAGCTATGAGTCTGACTCATCAGAATTTTCCAGGATCTCAACTAAGAAGCTCGCTATTCTGTTTGGGCTTGCATTCTTTGGAGCATTTATGCTCATACAGATGATACAAGGGTTCCCTCTCGCGGAGATCCTTTTCAGGCAGACCGTAACTGAAGAGGTTAATGTGTTAATAAAGCAAGGAGATGTATGCGTCATAGAGCCATCCGACGGTCAACCAAAAAGCATCCAAGGATGTCCTTATAATCTAGATGACCCACTAATCGTGACGTACTACGAAGGCTCTACTAATGTAGAATCTCACAGGCTCAATAAGTAAATCACTATTATTGTTATGTTATTTTTTTATCATATCTAGAACGACCCTGAGGTTCTGCTCATCTCCTCTCGTTGTATCGATGGGCGTCTCCATTATTATCGGCAGGGATTGAATCGCTCGGTGGTTGAGAAACGCAGTAATGCCCTCAACGCCTATCGATCCAAGGCCGATATGCTCATGCCGGTCTAGGTTTGAGCCTAGCCCACCTTTTGAATCGTTCAGGTGGACGATTTTCAATTCTTTCAGGCCGACGATTGCCTTGATTTTTTCAAATATTATATTTACATCCTCCTTTGTGCGCAGATCATAGCCAGAGGCAAAAAGATGGCAAGTATCGATGCAAACGCCAAATTGCTTTGAGCTATCGAGCCTATCAAGGATAAGGCGCAGCTCTTCAAATGTGCCACCAACGCTATTCTTCTGTCCCACATTATTTTCCAAGAGAATGACCACTTCATTTGCGGATTTGGTACGGGCACCTGCGGCTGTTAAGGCATTTACCAGCTGATCAATGCCACTATTTGATCCCCTGCCCATGTGACTCCCAAGGTGTATCACAAGATAGGATATTCCAAGCAAATTGCATCTTTGCATCTCTTCTATAAGGGTCTTTACTGATCTTTCATACATTTCTCCTGGGGGCCCTGAGAGGTTCGGCAGATACGGCATGTGAACAAATACTGATGTTTTTTCGATTCCACTTGCACAGAGCCTGTTTTTGAATGAGTCTACCTCATCTTGCGGTAGAGGCTTTGCAGCCCACCCTCGGGGATTCCGACTAAATATTTGAAATGCGGTACAGCCTAATTTTTTTGCATTGTTGACGGAATTTGATATCCCCCCTGCTATTGAAACATGAAACCCCACCCTTACATCCATGATTTTGATATGAAGATAATTTTTGTTACTTTAACTTATTGTAATGGAGTTTTTATGGTAGAACAGCTATATCTTTATGTCGAACTTGTCTTCTATAAGAATGGCCGGTAGTGATCTAGCGAAGTATCCGTTTTTGAATGAAGCTGGCGAATACCTGCGCGAGTCCAGCTTTGGCTGGGAGGAGCTTGACAGGCCGGATATGAAGTATATTATCGACCGCGCCGCCGAGCGTATTGAGATGGAGGTCGATGGGAAAATATACGACAACCTAGAGAGATACGAAATTGAGATCCTTACATTCCTTATTTCTCTTGTGATCATCAAGTCAATTGGCATTGATCAAGTACTGAGAAAGTTCGCGCTAGCGGAAGCAAGAAGGGCAGAGAAGTTTCTCACGGAGGATTTAAGAAAGCAGAGCGAAATTAAGAGACGTTCTATCTTTACCAAAATCTTTGAGGATTTGTTCAAATTGAAAATCATTATATCAGAGGATCAGCGTCTATTCAAGGTCCGAGTTGTTGACTATCTTGCAAGAGCTTCTCATTTCCACGAACAAGAATGGAAACTGATCAACAGACTTGTCCACCATGGCTATGTTTATCTCGACGCTGATGAGACCGTCAGACTTATTAGAAATGAGCTCTCCGTGCTCATTTATGACAAAGTCAAAGGAATGACCCTACCCATTCTGCCGCAGGGCATAAAATCAAAAGCTGACCAGCTACGGTTAAAACTCATATCACGTTATGAACGGCGCCGCTCAGCGGCAATAACGGACTACCCGCCATGCATCAAGCATGCGCTTGAAGTGATGAATAGAGGCGATAACCTACCTCACTCCGCACGAGTGATGCTTGCCACATACATGCTGGCTATAGGCAAGCCAGTGGATGAAATCGTCTTGATGTTTGAAAAAGCTCCTGACTTTAACGAAAAAATAACCCGATACCAGGTGGAGCACCTAGCTGGCATGAAAGGAAGCCATACCAAATATTCTGTTCCTTCATGCGATAAACTCCGGAACGAAAATCTCTGCTTTGCAACTGCTGAATGCGATGGCCTAATAAACCCAGTTCAGTTTGGCAGGAAGAAGAAATGAGAGAGAATCTCATTGCCGTCAAGACTATTTCGGTAATAAAAAAAGCATTCCGTGAATATTACTTCAACCAGTCAAAGGCAATTGAAGAGCCTCTCAAAATGGAGCAACGTGAGTTTGGTTATATGCATTTCGGACAAGCAGGCATGCTTAGGCATCTATCATTCAAAAGCATGAAAGAGCTCGACGCTGTGCTTGTCAGGGAAGCGCCTTCTGATGTCTATTGCTCAAATGCATACTATCGATTTCCAACGCAACAACCTATGCAGGAGAAACAGTGGCTTGGGGCAGACTTGATCTTTGATATTGATGGTAAAGATCTAGGCATGCCGTGTGTTCCATCGCATTCGTATTCAGTCTGCATAAACTGTGGGTATGTATCTCCTACTGAACAAGACGAAGAGAGATCATCATATTCTTGTCCATCCTGTACCTGCAAAAAGGCAGATCATGTTTCCATTCCTTGCAGCAAGTGCATAGATGGGTCTAAAAAGGAGGCTAGACGTCTGATGGATTTTTTGTTAGCAGACATTGGCCTAGAGCATAATGCTATTAGCATTTACTTTTCCGGTAACAACGGCTTTCATGTACACATAAATGATGATGCATGCATTTCCCTCGATCCGCAGGCTCGCTCCGACCTTGTGGGCTATATCTCTGGAACAGGCCTAATGTTGGAAAGTATTGGGGTAAGAAAGACCAATACAGAGGACTTGTTTTCCATAAAATTCCCAAAAAGTGGACTTACATACGGCTGGAGAAGAAGAATTACAGAGAAGCTCAAGATCGACATGACATCAGCAATCAAACTCAAGAACATTGTCAACCAAAATGGAGGCTATAATTCATTCAAAGTCGAACTTGACACATTAGCAAAGCACATGGGAGTCAGAATAGATCCACAAGTGACAACTGATGTTCACAGGGTGTTTAGGATGCCTGGAACCCTCAATAGCAAGAGTGGGCTGTCAAAGACAAAATCCAGCGATCTCTATTCTTTTGATCCTTTTGTCGATGCGTGTCTCCTTGGCGATGGCAAAGTAAGCGTTAGGGTTAAGACTCCAGTCAAGTTGAAACTAAAGAGGAACTCATTCAACATTTCAAAAGAATCAGCTGAGATGCCCGCATATGCAGCGGTTTATCTTATGTGCAAAGGACTTGCAGAGGCGTACTAGCTTATCGACTCAATAGACTTGCGAACAACCATTATCAATCATGAAACATACAAAAGCACCAACAAAGTGCTGAACAAGAGCAGTCCACTCAGCCCCAAGGAGCTGATAATGTTTTCCACAACTTAGGCGACCGCGAAGTATAATACTCTATTGCGATCCTGGTTAAGAGTGACGCAGAGGTAGGCATTATGAGTGGAATTGGTGCTTTTTCAACTTATGGAATGGAGCAGGTCAGTCTAGTCAACAGCGCTATACTGACAGGTCAGAGCTATTTTCGAAATTTCTCTTACGTGACACCGGAACATATGCCGCCAGCAGCCCCCATTATCCAGATGTTACACGAGAAGTCGGTTAAAAAGGAACAGTTGGAAAGAGTGTTCGCTGGTGCAGCATTGAGCATCGTCAGGCTGACTGCAATTTATGCTCTGCTTAAGTTTAAAGAAATACCGCCAACCTGCAGTACTAAATTTGACTTAGCTCACCCAAAATCATCTATGAGAGCATTTGCTAAAGGGTGTAAGGAGGGTCAATATTTCAATTGGGATATGATGCTTCCATTAACTTTAATATATTGCTCAAAGTATACTGGGATAGTAAAGAGCCAGTGTATGACAATAGAGGTAGATAACTACGTTGGCATTACTGGTAGTTGACAACCTATCACCGTTTACAGTCGATATACTGACTTGTCTTGGTAAGTTGGACCAGCTACATCTTCACAAGAGATTCTCTCAAGTTTCTAACGAGGATCTTGCCCAATGCGATAAGATTATACTGTCAGGGAGACGCAAATACAGCAAGGAAATAAACGCGGTTAATTCCAGAATCATAAGATACTGCTACTATAGCAATAAACCACTCCTAGGTATCTGCTATGGAGCGGAAATAATAGCGCTTACCCTTGGAGGCTCAATACGTAAACTGCCGGCGCATATTCAGGGGACGACTGAAGTGCTACTTTCAAGTGCAAATCCACTGACTAAAGAGAAGAAGTCGATCTTAGTATACGAGAGCCACAGATACTGCATTGCGAAACTGCCCCCAAATTTTAAGTCACTTGCAGGCTCTAAGTACTGCGAGCATGAAGTGTTCTCTGATGACGGCAAGATGTACGGTACACAGTTTCACCCGGAAAAGAGCGGAGGCGACGGCCTAGCTCTTCTGAAAAATTTTGTAATGACATAAGAAGAATTTTATTTGCTTGCGAGACACAGAAAGTACAGGTTTGGAATCCCAACCAGAGCATTTCATTAGCTTGCCTCTTGTAAGCAAGAATGAAGACAGTGCAGATCTACCACTTGTAATGAATGTTGTCATAAAATACTGGGGTGAAGATATCTCTCTACCCTTATCTGATGCAGCAAGCGACAGAGGTGTCACAATGATTCATGGGATCGAGCTTGCACAAACGTTGGGTTTCGAATCATACATTTACAAAAGCTCAATGAAAGATCTGAAAAAACGAATCGATCAAGGTATACCACCTATAGTCATAATGCCTGGCATACAGGCAACTGTGCAGCATGCAATGGTCGTATCAGGCTACAATAGCGAGGAGCGCAGGATCCTTACCTATGTCCCAGAACCCGATACAGTAGGTGCAATTCCAGAGTCGAAGTTTGAGCAGGATTGGGAGCAAGATGACATGATTGCTATAATCATGATTCCTTCGGACATGAAGGGGCTGCTAAAGGATGAGGAGCTCAAGTTCGCTAAATCCAACCGGATCTGCTTTGAGGCGGAAGGATTGAGACAACACGGAAAAGTTAATGACGCCATCGAAAGCTTGCAAAAGGCTACAGAAAGCGACCCAGACAACGCGCAGGCATGGAGTCTTCTTGGTGGCATATATAATGAGACAAATTCCGATAAGGCTATCCCTTGCTACGAAAAGGCAATCAAGCTGAACGCAAGGTACTATCTAGCTTACCGGGGTCTTGGCAATTATTACCTAAAAAAGATGGATTATTCGCTTGCAGAAGCGTACTACAGCAATGCGATCAACATCAATCCATCCCGGTTTGGCCCTATATACAAGAATCGCGCAATAGCGAGGATGCAGCTTGGCAATAATCAAAGTGCAAAAGAAGATTTAGTCAAATATCTGGAGCAGATGCCAGCGGCTGATGATCGAAAGAGCATCCAAGAAGCACTGGATCAGTTGTGATTCTCTGTTCATAGAGCATTTGGTTCTTTTCAACTATCAAGCAAGGTTATTGCCTTTAGCAATGCCGGATGCATGTGCGGCACATTTAGAGAACTGACTCCACAACCTAATGACAGATAGTTTGTTTGTTTCCTTAGCAGTATTCCAAAATTTTAGTACACACAGATTATGCCAACGATAATTAGAGATTCAAAGAAATGTGACCGCATTAGGACGCACAAGATTACGGAGAGGAGAGGATATAATTTGTGTATGATGGAGATCGGGAGCGGATGGACACATATTCAGGTTATTGCTATGAAAAGAGGGTTTGATCCAATATTTCGCATTTTGCTAGGCCTCTTACTAGACCTGTTTTGAATCCCATGCGACGATAATCTAATATCTTGTAGAGAATAACAACCTTTTTGCTAGTGGTTGTGGCCCAACTAAATCATGGTTACAATAAAGAATCTATGACCCAACTAGATTCATACTTTACAATAAAAAATATGCTTCGCTGAGCAAATTCTCCCAAACATCATGCCATTGGATAAGCACACATAGATAAACTAAAAGGGAAAATCCGTAACGCATATGTAATCTAGCAGTGGACTCTGTCAAACCAAATGCTTTTACAGGGGAGACCCTGGAAATAGGAGTTGAAGTAATAATAAGAAACGCGAGTAATCAATTATAAAACATCCTTTTAAGCAAAAAATATTATAGTTAGACAAAACTCATTCCTGATGCATGGCAAGAGGAGTTGTCGTTTGGCTTACCGGTCTCTCTGGAGGTGGAAAATCGACTATCGCAAGGACTCTTGAAGATGAGCTTAAAGGTGCAAATCGTTGCGTGGTAGTTTTAGATGGTGACGAAATTAGGAGACATCTTAACCCTGACCTTGGATTTTCTAAAAGAGATCGAGAAATAAATGTTGAGAGGGTAGCCTACCTAAGTCATATACTTTCTAGAAGTGGAATTATTACAATTGTAGCACTTATTTCACCTTTTAGAACATCTCGAGATTATGCAAGAAAACTTATCGGGGACTTTGTCGAGGTATGGGTTAAATGCTCATTGGAGACATGCATAAAGAGGGACCCAAAGGGACTATATGCTAAAGTCAAAATGGGAGAGATTACCGATTTTACAGGAATCCATCAAGATTATGAAAATCCGCTTAATCCCGAAATAATCGTGGATTCTGATAGAGAAACACCGCTTCAATGTTCTCAAAGGATCCTGCAAAACCTCAGGGAGCTACAATATCTAGAATAAGAGCTTCCACAAGCGCAAAAGCTACCTTTGCACCCCACGACATATAGTATAATCTAGCTTTACTAAAACGATGACTGCATGAGCTTTTTGATGCAAACCATCATGCTCTGCAAAGTCTAATAATCCCGTAAATATGACAATATTATTTATTGATCCTTTCCATCTCAGGAGTTTTCTAGCCTATATTCTGAATTATCTCAGGTAATGTAGAAGGTTGTGGTGCCTAGCAGAATCTTTACTACTTCAATGATCTCTAATATCTGTTGATCACTTGCAATTATGACCTATGGCATATACCTGTTTTGCTTCGTCGAATAGCTTTCTTAAACTTCGCTTGACGATACACATCCATGGAGAATACAGAGAAAAATGGAGCACATGGAAATTGACCAGTTATAGTTCTCTAGCCATACCTGCACCTGAGATAGGTAAAAAATATAAGCTAGAAAAAGGCTGGCTACTCTGCCATACCTAGACTCTGCCTTAGGTCAAATGTGGATTCTTCCATGTCTGTACGTTGGTCCTTGGTTGCTTTCTGCTTCCATTTCTCATTCATGTTTTGAGTGTATGGAATCTTTTTTTCAAATTTACTATACCAATTTAGTTCGCAAAAATCTACTATATTTCTAAGCTCATTATATGGATCTCTGACAAGGTTTTCATAACGCACCTCATAGTACCTGCCTTGTGCAACTGCGCTTGCTTCTCTAGCCTTTCTGACATATTCTGCCCAAGCTAGACCATTATTGTAAAGCTCAGAACGTTCTGGTTGATACTTGTCCCCCAGAATATCCTTAAAACCAACAAGCAAGATAGGACTGGTCGCGCCTTTCTCTTTCTTATTTAATATTGAAAATACTACTGCTCTGCCATCCCGTATTATGTGTATGAATTTTGCATCAGGAAATATTGCATTGAGCAACCTAACTCGAAAACAGTTTTGTAGGTTCTTGTTCACAAATCGCGGACGACCCCAAAGATTCTGCACTGCCAGTAATTTTTTTCTAAAAAAGGCAGCCATTTCTTCAGTATAGTCATTCTCTGTCATGTAGTCATAATATCCAAAATACGTCATCCAGAAGGCATCGGCCTCGTGTGGGAGGGTAGAAGCAGGGTCACGATGAATAAGATTTTGTAATATGAACAAAGCTTTTCTTCGGTCACCTAGTAATCTGCCGTGCTTGCGTATTCCTGCACGGAGCATATTGTGAGTGATGTACGCAAGATCTCGATGAGAAGAGAGGGTTTGGTAAAGTAAAGTGGTGCCAGAACCAGGCGCTCCAATGATTAAGATGGGTTTTATTGGACTAAAGGCAGTATCTGTATGAGAAACCAATGAGATGTTCGAACTTTTTATCCTTTTAAGCGTATCGTGAGGTAACGCGGTTTGGTCATGACACGAAAATCTGCATGCTGCTGATTATATGGAGGAGACATCCGCAGAAGTCCTCTATTTCTACTAGGAAGCTGTTGCAGTAGGTCAAGATGAGGCAGATGAAGCTGGAAATACAACCATTAACACATATAAGACACACAAAGCCTGTGACCGAAATCGAAATGCTCAAGGTTCTATTGTATTTGGTGAGTAGAAGAAAAGATTATTTCTCCTCATCCATTAAGTAAAATGATCGTTTGAAAGCTCTATGTTTACGATCAGACACACTGAGGAAGAAGTTTGACTAGATGTTTTTAACTAGCCATCCACCTATCTCTATGGGAGAAGGACAGCAAAAGTAAGAGAAAAAGGAGAAGCAGTTGTTTGTTTATGTGTCCGTGTGTATCTGTGTGTGTGTCTCTGCTATTCTCTCTTCTAGGGATGGAAGCATCCGCCCTTTGCAGCGTTAATCGCTCGCGTAGTAAATGGGCGCTCTCTGGCTCCCGCTTCTTGTACAATACATGTGGTTTGCAGTGGTTGCAGAAATATCAAAAAAACCTGGCTTTAAGAATTATGCTTGAACAGTTCTGACTCTGCTATTATTTTCTCTGTTGCCTCAAGCAGCTTCTTTACGTCAACTTCTTCATGGACATATGAGAGAGCTCCCATCTTAGTCGGCAGAAAGAATATCCCGTAATTTGCCATGAGGGCAAGGTGGTATTTTCTCAAAAGCTCTCTATCGGATGTTGCGACATCTGTTGCATCGTGAACATCTGTCTTGCCAAAATGCATCAAGAAGAGTGAGCCTACGCCTGTCACTTGGCATGGAATTCCTGATTCGGCAAATAATTTCGCTAGCCCTTGCCTCGCCTTCCCTCCAAGCCTGTCTATTTTGCTGTACACCTGATGTCTGTTTTTTTTCAAAAATGTTAGCGTAATGAGACCTGCAGTCATAGTCATTGGATTAGCTGAAAATGTCCCGCCCCCTATAGCACAGCGTGTTTCTTTATCTTCTCTTGTGACCGCATCTGAAAGCGACATTATGTCTTTGTCACCGCATAATATGCCGATGGGCATTCCGCCACCGGCTACCTTGCCAAGAGTAAACAGATCAGGTTCTAGCCTATAGATATCTGCAGCCCCATGGAGGGAGAGCCTAAAGCCTGTCACTATTTCATCCAGTATGAAAAGGCTGCCGTTCTTTTTAGCAAATTCCTCTAAGCCCTGCAGGTAGCCGTCGATTGGGGGGATGCAGCCTGCTCCTCCGAGCACCGGCTCGATGATGATGCATGCGAGGTCATCTTTGACTGTCTCAAGCACTTTGAGGGATGCCTCAAGGTTGTTGAATGATATCGACTCCACATACTGTCCCTCATCTTGCACAAGACCTAGCCCTTCCTCTTGTTCAAATGGATAGTTCACTGTTTGCATAAGTGTGGTATTGAAGCCGTGCCAGCCGCCTATAGCCTTTGCAACGATTCGTCTCCCAGTTCTTGCACGAGCAAGCCTGATTGCATACATAGTCGCTTCTGAACCGGTACTGCTAAAGCGCATCATTTCCGCCCGGGGCATCAGCTTTTGGATGGTTTCTGCGAGCTCAACGCTTGCTTCGTTGACAGTGCCATAGAGCAGGCCATTTTTGGCCTGCTCAGCCAGAGCATTTACAACCACCTTAGGGGAGTGACCTAGAATAAGCGCCCAGTGCCCCATCCAGTAATCTGTGTATTTATTGCCATCTACATCGCTCAGTTGCTTACCCTTTGCGCCGGTTACAAAAAACGGATAAGGTTCGAAATAGCGAATATTATGACTTACGCCACCTGGAAATACTTTAACAGCGCGGGAATAAAGGCGGCTTGACTTTTTTGTTTTGTGTTTGTAATTTTTCAAAAAGTCATGCTGCATAGATATGCACCTGCGTGTAAACTAGTCGCTCTATAATCTTTTCCTTTTCAACCATTGTTTAATGAACAACAATGTGAACATTTTCTTATCATAACTCGACCATCAGTTAAGGTATTCCCTCCAGATACCAAGTACATGAATTCAAAAAAGTGCATGAATTCATAAAGAAATTCTTGGTAAATTCTCAGAGACAAATAAACACAGTGTGTGCACGAAATATAAGACGAGATATGGAAGGTATGTAAGGATAGACCCGTGAAAGGCTTGCATTAATTATTGATTATCCGATGACCACAAAATCTCTCTGTTTACTCATGAGGAATTTTTATTCTATAGATGAAGGTTAAATTCTGTTCCCTCTTTTTACATTTGCCCTCATTGTTCGTCACAGAACTCCAAGTCCTGTATATATATTATTATTATTATTGTTATGACGGCTGCAAGGAATCAGTCAATAGTGAGTGTTTGTAAAATATCGTGGTATTTTTGCAGCAAAGTAAAATAATAGACTGGAGTGGGTTGAATCGTATGATAGAAGAAAAACTTGCTTCACTTGGTATTAGCCTTCCTATCCCACCCGAGCCGGCTGGCTCGTATCTGCCTGTGGTCGTTTCCGGCAACCTCGCTTTCATAGCCGGGCAGATCCCTATAGAGGGCAACGACGTCAAGTTCAGAGGCAAAGTTGAGTCAATAGAAATGGGTCAGGAGGCCGCACGTTTGTGCGCTATGAACGCGCTCGCGCAATTAAAGTCGTCTCTTGGCAATCTCGATAGGGTCAAGCGATTTATTAAGATCACAGGATTTGTTAACTGCGATCCTTCATTCGCTGACCACGCGAAGGTAATCAACGGCGCATCAGATCTTCTAGTGAATATTTTTGGCGAAAAAGGCAAACACGCAAGAGCGGCCGTAGGCGTAAACAGCCTGCCCCTTAATAGTACTGTGGAGTTGGAGTTTATAGCAGAGGTTTAGTCGCATGTGTGGGAGTGGAGTTCTCATCCCGCTAGCCTTTTTACTCCATCAACGTCTCATTGCAAGCAAAAACTTCCAAAAGAGGCCAGTTTCATCTTCATCGGGTAATGCTAGGCGGTATTATCTGAATTCTAATTAATCAGTGTTATTACTAGTTATTATCTTTTGATTAAGTGTTTCTATAAATTTTTGAAGATTAGCTTTTGGAATTACAGCGCCGCATGCTCTGTCATGACCACCCCCACTTCCTCCAAGCTCTGATGCGATGTCGTTTGTTAGTCTGCCAAGGTGCACCTTGCAATCGGCCGACCCGCGTATCGAGACGACATAGGACTTGACATCATCCTTTAGCTTGTAGACCATAGCAGCAGGCTTGCCAGAAGAGCCAAGCACGAAATTGACTACCATGCTTGAGGATAGATCCACCGCACTCGGAGCATAGGCAAAATTGTCCAACTTGACGACTGATTCCCGTATCGAATCGACTGCATTTGCCACTTTTTTTGCAAATTTTTCTGCCATGTCGAAACCGCCTTTGATGTCATGGGGATATTTCATCTTCGCAAGTGTCTCAACCATCTTTATAAGAAAGGCATCGTCATGCTGGTTCGCAGATATCATATACGACAATGCGGTCGACTCAAGCATCAAGAACTGCCGATCAAATCTCGAAACTGTGGGTGATGCTAGGGGCTTGTTCTCCATGTAATCCGTGAGCGCACCCATCGCTGCAAAAAATGCCGCATGTTCTGGCAGCTTTTTCTTATACTTTGTATAAACCTGCATGCTTGTGCACTCTTCAATTGTGCGTATAAGCGTCACATCTGCTTTCTTGAGGGCGTGCAGGGTTTCTTTGCTAATATCATGATGATCAATGTAGATCACTTCTGCGCCTGTAGAAACTATTCTGTGAAGCAATTCTGCGAATTTCTGCTCATTCTTTTTTGACAAACCCAGATCGCATATGAACAATTGCTCGATCTTATCAAGCGTAGCCGCCACCTTTTCCAGCCTTGAGATGAGGTTGGCATAGTCCACGAGCACTACTTTTGATATATCAAAGGCTGCTTTGACAAGCGCGGCTGAGCATATGCCGTCCACGTCTTCCTTGTGTGATATGCAAATGCTAGGCATTACCTTCGAGTGAAGCATCCATATCCCAGATTTAATAGTTCGTTAATTATTTTCATTAAGAATAGAAAAAACAAAAAAAAGATGCAACCGTCGTGTAGAGGATCACAGGATTTGCTTACTACAACAGCTATACGTATGTTCTTTGCGTGTTTCCGGAGGCTGCGAGAGAAGATTGTTGGTGTGTCTGTTGCCACTGCTACGTCTGTGGCTTACCACCAACGATTGATGGCACAGACTAATTTGATTTAGTGCATTGGGCTATTGGGAATGGCAGGCTGAACACCTCGCCGAAGCTTGGTGCTTACACCTCCATCC
>DASUUV010000038.1:0-6952 GCA_036373895.1 Nitrososphaera sp.
TTTTCTATAGAATTTTTTATCTGTAAATGCAGGCAGCAAACAACAATAAAGTTTTAAGTCAATATGTAAAAGGTGCGGGAGGTGGGATTTGAACCCACGAACCCCTAAGGGATAAGAGCCTCAGTCTTACGCCTTTGGCCATGCTGGGCGACTCCCGCTCGTATGAAAGCACGGTTGCCTGCGCTAATTTGAATATTTCCGGTCGCTACTCTTGTGTTCTTTTTTTACCAGCAATAATGACGTAGGCAGCTGCTTTATTTTAGCCAAAATGTCTCTGCTGCCTGGCTTCTCTAAATCATAACTAAGCAGCTTGAGAGAGAGATAGGGTTGGTTTTTGTACTGTGCATGGAGGTTGCCAAGACCTCAATGTATCCGCGAAAAACTAGATCAACTCTAGCCGATAGGCAGCTGATGTCTTTACAAGCTGTGTTTTTGTCAGATCTCAATGGAAAGAGGTGATAATTTCTTTTGTTACAAGTGCATTAATGGATATTGGCAGGTCATAATCTTTATTTTTACCGCTAAAACCCTAATGAACAAAAAACTACACAACAGACGTCGCGATACTATCTATCTATTGCTACAGTAGCACTCACAGGTGCCTTATCCCTTCTATTATCGAAATATGAGTAAACACCCGATCTAGTCATTGGTTTATCGATAGCAAAATACGGAACCTTTAATGCCTACTGTATCGCCGCGCTTTGACATATTTTAAAATGTGCAACTCTGTAGCTCTCACTTCTGAGCCTCGCTCCTGAGTGAGTACATGAAATTCTCTGGCATTCCTATAGTAGTAATTATAAAATAATACAGAAGGAGTTGATTAATTGGGTCTTTATCTTCAAATAAAGAACTCCATATATTTTTATGCTGTCAGAACCGGTACACCCACAAAGTGACACTATCCCCCGACTTAGTCAAGATAGATGGGTCTCAGGGTGAGGGCGGTGGGCAGATATTGCGCACCGCAATTTCTCTCTCTGCAATAACTGGCAAGCCAATTGAAGTCACCAACATTCGTGCAAACAGGACTAGTCCCGGCCTGCGCCCGCAGCACATGGCAGGAATCAGAATTATTGCTGACCTTTTTCACGCAAGAGCTGAAAACCTGAAAGTCGGAGCAGAATGGATTAGGTTCTCACCTTCTGACAAATTCGAGGGAGGCTCAATAAAGTTCGATATTGGCACGGCGGGCAGCATCCCGCTGATCCTGATGACTGTAGTGCCGGCAGTATCTTTGTCTAACAATAGCCTACAAATTGAGGTCACGGGTGGAACAGACGTCAAAGCAAGCCCCACAATCGATTATATCAAGTATATTGTTGCAAAAAGCTACCTAAGCATTGGACCAAAGTTCTCAGTCGATATACTGAAGCGCGGTTACTATCCGAAGGGAGGCGGTGTAGTGCAATGCACCATCAAGCCTTGCAAAACGCCTGGCACAATAGAACTCTTGGCTACTGGATATCTTGAGCCAAAGATTATCAGTGTCTGCAGCCAATTGCCGGTACATGTTGCCAAGCGGCAGATATCTTCTGCCTTAATAGCACTAGAGAAAAAGGATATCCGATGTAGCAATTACACTGCCTCAATAGAAACCTCTATTTCTCCTGGATCTTCAATCCTAGTATACTCTGCGTCTGACTTTGGTCTATACGTCGGTGGCGATTCGATAGGAGAGCTTGGCAAACGGGCAGAGGCCGTTGGGACTGAGGCTGCAATGCGATTCTTGGATAGCACGCTTGCACAAGCTACAGTAGACCCATTCCTTGCAGATATGCTCGTTATTCCACTTGCCTTGAGTAAGGGCAAATCGAGATACCGAGTTGCACGGGTAACCCAACATTTGCTCACAAACTTGCATATTGTGAGTGAAATTGTCAGATGCAAATACAGTATAGAGCAGCAGCAGCAGCGGGGGGGAAGCTATGTCGTGGTGATAGAAGGCTAGACGCCGCTGTCAAGCAGTGCTGCCAAGAGCAGTATTGCAACTGACAAGACGACAATGATCTCACCTAGAATGATTATCTTAGTTCGTACTGATTGAACGTAGATGTTTCCTCCTTGTCCTGACATTATCTTGCGCTCCATATCAGCATCCAGTAGTCTGATGTGTACAATGTATGTTACAATGGTTCCTATGACTAGGATGATTTTTGTGAGTAAGATAATGCCATAAGTCGTATCAAGTATGGTGATAGGTTCTCCAAGAAATGCGCGCGAGTTGTATATGCCGGTTGCTATTAAGGCGGCAAAAGCAGGTACAGTTATCTTGTTGAATCGCCTGCCGATTTTGACCATTAGTGCAACCATCTCCTCAAGTGTCTTAGTATGCGACTTGAGAACAGGAACAAGCACAATTCCGAGAAAGATTGAGCCTCCAACCCATATTGACGCACCTACCAGATGAACCCACATCACGAGGCCGTCTGCTACAGCCATGATGATTTTTCACATTTTCGTAATATATTATTGATGCTGCATTTTAGGGAGAAACTACATTGTCAGTAGATTTTACGCATTGCCACTCGCGATTCAATTATTATTATTAGACTATGAGCGGAGAATGATATTGGTCAGAGCCGATGATGATGATGAAGTTTTAAGCATGTTGTGGGAATGTCACATTTGTTGCAGCCTAGAACGTGCAAGATTGGGTAGAAACTAGTTCAGATTCGTACAGGAGACACAGAAATTCTTATCATTATTGTAGGAGAATGCTGGAAAGGTGACCAAGACATGAAGCAGGTGCATAAAACTAGACATAGCAGATGGCTTCTATAAAGAAATGTCTGTTTCGATCGTTGCTATTGATCAACATCCTTCTTCAGGTTTCCCTTCCCGGCATTAATGTTGTGCGATAATCTGCAGTGTATATGTGGATGGGAAAAACTATATACAATTGCTGACAGAAAGAAATACTCTAACCTAAGCTGGACGCCTTTTAATGTTCTCAAATTTGAATTAGCCGGGATTGTTGAGTCGCTGTTTTTCCACATCAATAGCAGGATGAAATGAACAAGATATAGCGTCTTTTTCCAGAAAGGTTTTAATCAGCTCTGTTAGACAGCTAGCACCGTACTTGATAATAGGCCCGCGAAGACTTGTGCTTATTGGTGCCATTGCTGCAGTCGCCCTTGCAATCATTTTCTACCCGCTTATTGTACAAACGCCATTTGACCCAGAGAGAGTCGCGATCCAACTGACAGGGGTCGAACTCTTATCAGGCAGCGAAGGGGAACAAAGGCTTGATCTTAGAGTGGCACTCCAGGTAACAAACACCAATGAATTCTCCCTTACGACTTCAGCGATCGTATACGATCTATTTGCAGATGGTGCTCCCGTTGGATCAGACACGATATCATATGAAGACATTCCTGTTACTGGTAGGCCTGCGTTATTTACAGACCAGCCAGTGACTATATCCGACACGCTGACGTTGCAATACACCGATGAGATGGCATCTCTCTTCAGCAGGATACTGAATAACAGCACTGATATCAATTGGCGCATAAGCGGCACTGCCACGATTGAATCTGGCACGACACTGCAAGAAAAGAGATTCTCAGGTGAATTATGATAAAAGAAGAAGAAGAAGAACAAGAATGATGCGGTCACCGGGATTTGAACCCGGGTTACGGGCTAACTTCGCATTTTGCATGGAAGGCCAGTGTCCTAGACCAAACTAGACGATGACCGCCCTCTGTCCTACGCTTATACGACCCAATATATAGTATATTCAAAGCAGCTGCTGCTTTTTTTGGTGTTTTTTGCCTTCTAGGCTCTCTTTTTTTCTCCCGCCGGCTATGTATTGCTTCAAACAAATCCGGCCAGCATTATAGCATAATACAGTGTATGCTTATCATGTTTGACAGTGTTCCAAAGTAATGTTCAATATAGACACAGTGTTTCTGCAAGTGTCATAATGAAGATCAAGAACAGCTAAAAATGCTGGCCTTGGCAAATTTTTATTTTAGTTTATGGATCCGGGATATACTTGGGCTTCTAGCATGCTAGATGATGACGGGATATACTATCGTAGGAGATATTGTCAAGTAAGCACTAGAAGTCTAGTCTGGAAACACGATATCAAGTAGCATGTCTACTGCCTTGTTTTTTGCCTGCTGTCTGTAGTTTTCTATGCTCTTTTTGGGAACATCAAGTGCCTTTTCTCTCTCCACCTCATCTACTGGCCGGTGATCAAGGGCGCCGTAGAATTGTACCTTGTAGCCTTTAAGCCTGCCCACGACTGTCGACTTGAAAATGTCGTGCAGCCAAACCGAGCCGATAAAGTAGATAAAAGGCGGGTTTGGTTTGGTCTTTATCATATCTGCCATTCTGCTGATGGTCTGAGCCATGTTTTGCGAGTCAGTATCTATTGCAATAATTTCTTCTCTGATTCCGCCCTTGACTAGTTCTACTTTAACTTTTTCAGCCGGCCCGGGAGCTCCTACTATCATGACCATAGTCTTATGCTTGTCTGGCCTTGACCTCATGATCATGCCATAGGTTTCAAGGCCGACCTTTACGCGCTCTTTGATATAATCTGGGAGATCGCCGTCGGCTGCTACCGGTTTGCTCTTGTGTATCGCATATAGAACGAGGAGATTGCCGTCGGTAAAATGGTGTTCGGACATTTTCTAATACCACGTCGAAGTCACTTTTTTTGGAACAGAAATCTGCCTTTCAAGCTCATCGAGCCGCTGTAAAGATTCTGGATTCTTTTGCAAGTCATGAAACTTCTTGTCATGCCTTATCTTTCTCATAACATCTAGTACTTCATCTGTTGAGACTCCATGCTTTATGTCATACTCAATTTGCTTGGCACAGCTTGAGACTGTGCTATATCTTTTGTAATTTCGTTTTTCAAAAGAAGAAGCATCAGGAGAAATGCCCTTTACAAAACGGACGATCACCTTTTCAACATGTTCAAGATGCCAGTCCTTCATAGCATAATTATTGGGCTTCATAACTACTACCCTATTGTCTATGATGTAGAGGTTATTTAATCTCTTGTCCTGATCTAAAGGTAGTCAGAAAGATTTACTTTTTCTTCTCCCGGAATTTTGGCGATCTCAAACCTCTCTTTTGCCTTGAGTACAGTCGCAGTTGCGTCGATGCCCACCTTCGTCGTGAGTAAATTATCTTGGTCGCTTGATGGGTCTAGACTAGATCCTTTTGCATTTGCAATTATGATAAAATCTCTATCTGCTTGACACCTTGTGGCGATTGCATACTCGACTGCAATTGAGTCGGTGGGGTTGATATCGTCATCTACCACTATTGCCATCTTAAGCGAGGGATGAGCCGTAAATGCCGCCAAGAGCGCATTCTTAGGTTCGCCCTCTAAACGCTTCTTTATCTGTATTACTGCCGATAGCCAGTTGCTGCAGCCCTCTGTAAGGTGTACGGACTGAGTGGTAGGCACCACATTTTTAATGTAATCATACATTTTTGCCTCAACTGGCAAGCCCATTAGCAGACGATGCTCAGCATAGCCAGGCAGGATATCATGGTAGATGGCATCATTGCGGAGCATTATCCTCTCGAGCTCAAACACTGGCTGCTTGCGTTTGAAATCATACGTGCGGAGCATTTCGACCATCCATTCCTCATGCGTCTTGTCATTTAGGATCCTTCCTTCAAGAACGATCTCGGTATGACTTGGCACATATAGCTGCGAATAGCTTGTCTTTGAGAGTATAAGCTTGCCCTCAAGAAGGGAGTTGGCTATCTGCATCTCATCGACACCATATGCTGCCTGGTATGCCGCGGCAATGTTGACTGCAGGATGGACGCCGATCCCTACTGCAATTTTCAAGTCTTCGCCATGGTCGCGGGCGTAAGTGAAGCACTTATGAAGATGTCTGCCCTCTACCATACGTATTGCCATGTGATGATCATCAAGACGCAGGAGCCTGTGGGTCGACTGGTTCTGCTTGCCGTTTTCCTGATTCTCTGAAAATACTATCGAGGATGTAATAAATGGTCCGGCATCCTTTTCAAAATGGGTTACTATGGGCAGGTCATACAAACTTCTAGATGAGTTTTCTTCAAATATCCCGCTGGCTTGAGTCCGTGTAGGCTCTGATAGGCTATGAAGAGCTTCAGTAACGCGAGCATGGATATTCTTCTTGACATCTGCTTCATCTGCTTTGTGAGATGTACCTCCAAGAGCAAGGTAAAACCTTCTGGGGGTCGCTATAACATTGCACACGACTCTGCTCTTACTCCCGCGCACCTTCTCAAAGAGAACTGGCTGTTTGCCATCTAACCTTGCAGTAACTGCTGCAATCTCATATTCAGCATTAACGTCACGCTTTACTTGGACAAGCTCATTCTCACTTTGAAGCATCAATAAGAAACCGCGCAAATCTGTGCTATTGTTTTTCATATCTTTTGCTACTGACAGTATTCATTACCTCTTCCATAATTGCCTTCATGTCGTCAAGCTGAAGCTGGCTCTTGCTGTGTAACGATACCAATGATATGCCATTTATCATGGATGATACCTTCTCTGCCACCGTACTGATAAAAATTGGATCGTACTTGCTTGGTATAACCTTAGCAGTGCTAATCTTGTTTGACGCACTGATAGCAATTGAAACGGCGCCTATGCGTGGCTGGTCTTCTGTTATCACAATAAAGCAGCCGTTTTGGAAAAAGGTGGTGCTAAGAAAAAAATTACGTGCAGTCCTTGGGCTGAAGATCTTGCTTACAAGAACCTCCGGCTCGCTTTCCATTGGCCTACCTTATGCGAACAGTAATTGGCTTGGCCACCTTGAGCTCATTTTGCTTCCTCGTCCTCGCCCTCAGTTTTGCCTTGTACTTCAAGTTCCTAGGCTTAGTCCTCAGCCTATATCCACAGCATGGGCACCAAAGGCCATCCCACTTTATAAATATCTCACATATCTGGCATCTTTTTTGTCCGCTGGCATACCTGCCTGAG
>DASUUV010000039.1:0-13679 GCA_036373895.1 Nitrososphaera sp.
TACCTCCGTGGAATGATTTAATAGAAGGTATGGCAGAACTGTCCTCTGCATAGCCTATATGAGCATATCAGAAGACGCCAACAACAACAACAACAGCGATTCTGACGCTAACATTAAACAAGAAAGCGCCTCGATAGAAGAATCGCCGGAGGGCCAGGAAGCCATTGAGACCGATAATTTAGAAAAAATGATACTTTCCACAGGCATCCGCGTAGGCACACCCGTCAAAACGAAGTTTATGACACCATTCATAGTCAAGGCTAACCCAGAAGGACTTTACATTCTAGATATCAGTAAGACCTTGGCAAGAGTTGATGTTGCTGCCAAGTTCATCGGCAGAGCAAATATTGCCAAGGTTGCAGTCACTTCTGCCCGGGAATACGGCAAAACTCCGGTCGAAAAGTTCTGCGACGTTACAGGCGCAACCCCCATTTTGGGCCGCTTCATGCCGGGCACGTTTACCAACCCGTCACTTCCAGACTATATGGAGCCAGAAATAGTTGTTGTAACAGACCCTCAGGCAGACCAGCAGGCTGTACTTGAAGCGACCAGGGCAGGAGTACCGGTTATTGCCATTGCCAACAGCGACAACATTACTTCAAAAGTCGACTTGGTGATACCTGCAAACAACCGCGGACGCAAGGCTCTTGCAACAGTATACTGGCTTTTAGCCAGAGAGGTTCTCAAGAAGCAAGGAGCCATCAAGTCCGACAGCGAAATGCTGGAGAAAGCTTCAATCGACGACTTTGAAACAAAGTTAGTCGAGGAACTAACCTGACTTTAGCCAAAAAATTATATACATCAATGCTGGCGAATGAACAGCAATACGATTAACTGGCGTTGGCAGGAGCAGCAGGCTATGCATCGCTGACACTAGCTAGATGATAATGAATCGAACAAGCTGACGTATTGTAGAAAGCTCTGCTTGGATAATAGTATCCAGATTTAGATGACGGCAAGACCATACCTAGGTGTAAAGTTAACACATTGGTAAATGTCTGAACGGTTTTCCTGGCTCTACAAACATTGGAGAAGATGATCTAAGCTGCAGTGCAGCCTGGACATCAATTCTCTAACATAAGCACACATATTTAGGCTAGTGTGGGACAACCTTAATTTCTTGTTAAGATCGATGTAGAGGCAACTACTAACAGAACCTATATCACTACCTAAATCGAAATGATTGCGTGGATAAAGCTAGAGTATCAACAATGGTAACGACAACAGCAATAATTCTCTTGGCTGCTGGGCTTGCATTCTCAATAGGAGCTGCTGCTTCTAATATAGTAATGCAAAATCAGGCAACTGCACAGCAGCAAAGTGAAGAAACTTATAGGATACAAAAGACTGCGATGTCAAGCGCAGCTCCTGTAGCGCACACAGGGAATCTTCCTCATGCAGTAGTATTTGCTCTGCCAATAAGAGATGATGGAAAGATCTATACTGGTCAGGTCACATTTACAGCAAGCAAGCCAATAGAAGTAGAGGTAATACACATCTACAGGCCGGACCCGCCACCTGATGAAGCACATGGACAGCCCCCAACTGCAGTAATAAATGGCACGACTATAACCTATTCTCATCTTACAAGCATAGTCGACAACAACATAATCATAGGAGATGTTCCGACTGCATCTGGCACATTTGAATTCACTGGAAGTGGACTAGTATTTCATAAACGAAGCTCAGAGCCTTTCACCGTCACGTACACAATCGATGCTACGGTAGGCCAGCTCACTCAATAATTCTTCTATCAAGTCACTGCTCAAGTAATACATAGAACGATGTCCCTAAATTGTTAAGGATGTGAGGACTGCTGAATTTGACTATTAACAAGACGATTAAGGCCTGTTATTGTAGAAGAGTACATTTTTGCTAGAAACTATCAATTATATTACTTGTTTCGAATCTAATCTAATGGAGGAGGAATATTATCTTGACAACAAGAGCGCCTGCTGTCGCAGGCATGTTTTATCCAGACAATGCTAGGGAGCTGAGGGCGCTCATTGACCAATCTTTTCGCAACCAGCGCTTTGGTCCCGGCATGACCATGACATCTACTGCTCCCTCTACCAATAAGCAGCACAAGATCTATGGCATTGTATCACCTCATGCAGGCTATATCTACTCTGGCGCAGTTGCTGCAAATGGCTTTTACAAAATATCATCAGCAGATTTTCATAATGTCATAATGGCGGGCCCAAATCACTATGGCATAGGCTCTTGGGTGGCTGCCATGAAAGATGGTACATGGGAGACGCCGCTTGGCGACGTACAAGTCAATTCCCGGATGGCTGAGGAAATAGGAAGAAGATCAGCAACTCTAGACTTTGACGATTATGCCCACAGTAGAGACCATTGCTTGGAGGTTCAGCTGCCCTTCTTGCAATATATCAAGCAAGATTTCAAAATTGTGCCAGTTGTACTAGTCTCTCAGAATAGAGATATAGCTTTTGACCTTGGGAATGCAATATCACAGACGATTATCGAAATGGATACCCTTGATTCTACTTTGCTATTAGCATCATCGGACTTTACACACTATGAACCAAATAACGAAGCACATAGGAAGGATGGAGAGCTGATAAAGGCAATACTTGCACTTGACGTTAACAGGTTTTACACTATCCTTGAGAGGCTGAACATTTCTGCGTGTGGCTATGGGGCGATTGCGACGATGATGGTAGCCGCTAAGAACCTTGGTGCTACAAGAGGGGAACTGCTAAAGTATGCAACAAGTGGAGATGTTACAGGAGACATAAGTGCAGTAGTAGGATATTCTTCCATAGTGTTCATATGAGCCGTGGAAAGGCGTCTGCACCTGCTAAGGTAATCCTGTTTGGCGAACACTTCGTAGTATACGGCAGCCCGGCTATACTTGCGGCTATAAACAAGCGCATATCTGTTGATGCCCGTACCATAATACATGATGAAAACAAGATAGTTATTAGATCAGACATCGGAGTCGCTGGAGAATACCATAATAATGGAGAATTTAATGCACTTGAGGGTGGAAGCAAAGCAAAGGCAGTTTTGGATCCCCTATACAGTGCTATCAGGCAGGTTCTATTAATGAGAAATAAGAAGAAGAAGAATATAGGAATAGAGGTTGTCATTTCTTCAAGAGTACCTCCCGGCATAGGCCTCGGATCCTCTGCTGCATCCTGTGTTGCGACGGTTGCTGCTGTAGATTCACTTTTTCAAAAAAATTCCAGCAGACAGAAAGTATGCGAGCTTGCGATTGAGTCAGAGAGGCTGATTCACAAGAGAAGTTCCGGTGCAGATTGCTATGTCAGCACCTTTGGCGGGCTGATGCAGTACTACGGCAAATCAAAAAGCTTCAAGAACATAGAGACAAAGGGATCGCTCTCCCTTGTCGTCGCCAGCACCGGAATCAAGCACTCTACTTCAGACCTTGTGGCAGGTGTCAAGAGGTTCAAGGACACAAATAGAATACTCTTTGAAAGCCTTTCAAAACAGGCTAGTGGCATTTGCTTGCAAGCATGCACTGCCATAGAATCAGGCAAGTGTGACAAAATAGGCGAGCTTATGAATGAAAACCAAATCATACTTGAGCAGATCGGCATATCGCATCATAAGGTACGTGATATAATAGATATATGCAGCAAAGCCGGTGCCATTGGAGCTAAGATAACAGGAGCAGGCGGAGGAGGTGCAGTTATTGCTCTTGCAGCAAGCAAGCAGGAGAGCACTAAAATAGCATCACATGTCAAGGCGGCAGGCTATCAGTCGTTTGAAGTAGAAATAGACTACAATGGGCTTTATGTCTAGAGGCCTATTTTCCGCAATGCCTGTTTTGTCTTCGATTCACCTTCTTTTATGAGGCTTTTTATCCCTGCCTGCGTAAAGTCTGTATTCTCATATAGATAAGGAGACTGCTCTTCCCTTGTAATGTAGACCATTCTCTTTATCTCTGCTCCATGCTCTTTCATCATCTTCTGGTACTTCTTGTGAATGTAGTCCAGCTGTTGCCTGTCTATCTTGCTTGGATCGACATTCTCTTCAACTATCTTATATAATTCCTCAATGAATTCTAGGTGTCGCGTTATCACTTTTGACATCTTGATGTTGTGAGCGGTCTTATCGCTGAACATAATATCTCGTGCCCTGTGCAATACTTCAGGCAAATTCTGCGGAAGCATTTCAATCTTTTTCGGATAGTTTTCAACGATAAACACTCGCTTGTCTATGACTGGTGATGCATCTATCACTTCTCTGAAGGGCGTATTGCTCAGGAGGCTCCCATCCCATACATACATTCCTTTTTCGACCTCAACCCAAGGAAAGCCATAGAGAGGATATCCCGAAGTGCCAAGCAAATGCTTGACTGTTATCTGTTGACGTGCGCTGTCAAATGTCATCGGCTTTGCAGTCAGCACGTTTACAGCAGTTATTATCAGACGAGTGTTTGGATTTCCTCCAGGCCGCAACTTGTCATAGTTGATGTATTTTTCAAGTGTTGAGGCAAGAGGCGAGTGATCGTAGATGTATGTCCACTCATGGGGTCGAAAATATTTCGGATCTTTTATTGCATACTCGGGCCTCCATCGTGGTAAAAACATCATGCTATTGCCATATAACGCCGAGCTGTAGAATGACAATGCTTGCCGGAGTGATACGCCTGCCTGCTGGTGGTAACTGCTGTAGTAACTTTCTGACTCATTGACCGTAGGGGCAAGAGGAATTGATGGCATGAGCGGCTGCATGAGGTCAATTGAATTTTCTGCAAGCTCAAGCCAGAATTGTTCAAGTGCAAATTCAGGCCGCTTATCCTTGCTGCCGGCAATAATTGCAGCATTTATTCCCCCTATTGATGTGCCAGCGAGGATGTCTATCTTGACTCTAGTTTCTGCAAGGGCTTTAAACACCCCGCAACCAAAGGCCCCAAGCGATCCGCCTCCCTGCAATATCAGAATATTCTCAAAGCCATTATTGCGAGCCATGGCCAAAATATCCAATTTCAGTAATCATGTGTTTTTGAGAGGGGCCGTAAGGTGTATAGGCTTAACCAGATCGGCGACATCGACCCAGCAGCGCGCTATCTTGTCCATAGAGTATATGAGGTTCAGTACTGCAACTGCGGACTCTAGATTGTTTGAATCTACGCTGCTCTTGATGGAATTTATAACTTCCATAAAATTATCGTACATCTTGACTACCCCATTTGATTCTGATCTATTCTTGTTTACAAATGCAGCAACTGACTTTTCATGCATCTTTTCTACAAGTACTCCAGCCTCGACTATCTCATCGATGGCTTTGATGCGCGAAAGATCTATTGCATTCGCAAGATCAACAATATAGTCCCCGGCGCTCTCGAGAAGGTTGGCTGCGATCCTATAGTCAAGGATGTCAATGTTGCTCAGGTTGAGCTTGCCCGCTAGTTTTTGATCCATCATAGCGCTTCGGATCAATCGGACAAGCAAAAAATATTGTCGATCGACTTCGTCGTCCCTGCCGCTTATCACTTTGCGGATACTATTATTCTGTTTTAGCCTTATGGCTTCAAGCATGTCTCGGTACATGCCTGCGACTATTGCACTCATGCGGCGGAGTATCTTTTCAGCATCAAGTGTATCTGCGTCAAGTAAAAATTGGGCAGATAGATGGAAGCCATCTTCATCGACTATTTCTAAGCCGACCAGCTTTCGCATAGCCTTCTTAATCCTATCGGCGTCTTCAAATGAAATCTGCGAGCTGGCCCTGATCCGGATCATGTCGTACCCAAGCAGGTACCCGCCGTACACTTGGTTAACGAGCATGTCCATCGATACCGACGGATATGGAATCGTCAATTCCTTTATCTTGTCTGCAGTGTCGTCCTCTGAAGCAAATATCGATATAGAGTTATCACGGTTGATGTGCACTGGCACGATGCTTCCTTTCTTCAGATTGTTGCTCTTGATCCACAGGCTTGGCAATGATACCAAGATGCTGCTGCCTATCTGCTGTAAGCGTCTTGCATATCTAGCCATCCTAATGTTTAAATGCATTTAAACTAATTAAACATTATTCTTATATTTTCGAAGTCTTATAAACAGTCACATGGCAACAGAACTGATTGGGGAGCCTATAGCTCTAGCCAAAGCTTTCAGTCCGGGCCATATAACAGGCTTTTTCGAGGCGCCCCATGATATTTCTTGTTTCCATTTCCTGCATAGGGGTTCTAAAGGGGCCGGATTTTCTATCGATAGAGGCATTGCAACAACAGCATATCTCTACGAGAGTGCAAAACCGGAGTATCAGATCCTGATCAACGGCATTAAATGTCGCAATGCAGAAGTTTCGAAGTGGGTTATTGAGGAATATCTCAAGCTTGCAGATAGACCTTACTTTATAAGTATCCACCATGATGTTGAAATTCCAATTGGCTTTGGTCTTGGCTCAAGTGGTGCCGGCGCTCTCAGCCTCTCATATGTCCTCAATCAAGTTCTTGACGCAGGTCTCAATAGAACTCAAGCAGCACAAATTGCGCACCATGCAGAGATTGCCTGCAATACTGGACTCGGCACAGTAATTGCCGAGTTTGCCGGAGGCTTTGAGATGCGAACGAGTCCCGGGGCACCGGGTATAGGTTCTGTTAGCAAGATCAATCTAGATAAGAATTACAAGGCGGTAGTCCTCTGTCTTGCTCCTATTTTGACCAAGTCATTTCTAACAAACCGCATAAACGAAATAAACGGCCTTGGAGGCATTATGCTAAGCAAGCTATCGGCATCAAAAAGCCTTGACGACTTTCTCAAAATGTCACATGGATTTGCAAAGATGTTGAGCCTCACGGAAGGCAGATGTAAAGGACCAATTGCAGCTCTCAAGACAAGAGGAATTAAATCAAGCGTAGCACTCTTTGGTCAAACTGTTTTCACCGTCGTTTCACAGACAAGAGCGGCTGAGGCGGCGGATGCCATCAGACAATTTGGCGGCACGCTTATTGTCTGTAATATAGATATGGCGGGGGCAAGAATGCTCTAAAATTGCACGTAAACCACATTGGCATACCGTCAGATCATCCTCGAGCCAAATCTCTTTACCTCCGTGAGATGTTGGTTAATGGCTTTAGGCGAGGCTTAGTAGTACCCGAGGGTCTAATTGCCCATGGAAGGGGTGAGGCATACGATTATCTGATTGGCGAGCGCACCACAAAGACTGCCCAACGCGCGATCAAGGCCGCAGCAGCAATGATGTTGCTCTCAAGCCGGCCCGTTATATCTGTAAACGGCAACACTGCTGCCCTGTGCCCAAATACAGTGGTGGAACTTGCAAAAGTGGCAGGGGCAAGTATTGAGGTCAACATCTTTTATAGAACTGAGGAGCGTGAGAAGGCGATCAAAGCAGAACTTGAGCTGCATGGTGCAAAAAAAGTATTGGGAGCAGGCTCAAAAGCATCAGCAAGAATTCCAGAGCTCCAAAGTGAGCGCAGGCGAGTTGACCCTGATGGCATCTATGCTGCTGACACAGTGTTGGTTCCACTTGAGGATGGAGATAGAACAGAGGCACTGATAAAAATGAACAAGACAGTGATTACAATCGATCTCAATCCTTTGTCGAGGACATCTAGGGCTGCAAATATCACTATTGTTGATAATGTCGTAAGGGCTATGCCCGCATTGGTAGAAGCTGCACACAAGCTCAGGGGTACTATGTCATTAAAAAGAATCACGGATAGTTTTGACAACAGTAAAAACCTCCAAGAATCACTCAAGATCATAAAAGGTGAACTCCAGTAATTGCAGGGCAGGACAAAACTCAATGTAAGTGATATATTAGCTAAGAAAGGAAAAGAAAAAATCTCCGTTCTCACAGCATACGAGTATTCTACTGCAAGAATATGTGATAAGGCAGACATTGACATTTTGCTTGTAGGAGATAGTGCAGGAATGGTGGTATTGGGCCATGCAAGCACAATGCCTGTTAGCATGCAAGAGATGATGATATTTTGTGGTGCGGTGGCAAGGGGAACCAAGCGCGCAATGATAGTCGGCGACATGCCCTTTGGTTCATATCAAGTAGGTCCAAGTGTGGCAGTCGAAAATGCAGTCCAGCTGATAAAGGCTGGTTGCGATGCAGTCAAGCTTGAAGGAAGTTCTGAGATTATAGATACAATAGAGGCAATAGTAGATGCCGGGATACCCGTTATGGGTCACATTGGGCTCAGGCCTCAGACATCATCACTATGGGAAGGCTACAAATTGCAGGGCAGGACAAAAGAAGGAGCGATCAAACTGATTGAAGACGCCAATGTTCTAGAGAAGGCAGGCGTCTTTAGCATTGTTCTTGAGATGGTTGCAAGTGAGGTAGCAGATGCGATAACAGAGAGCCTGTCAGTTCCAACAATAGGCATAGGCTCAGGCCCCAGCTGCGATGGTCAGGTCCTTGTCATACATGATATGTTAGGCATTTATGAAGATATTCGGCCGAGATTTGTAAAAAGGTATGCAGAACTTAGCAAGGAGATATTTGATGCGGTTTCAAGCTATAACCATGACATCAGAGCCGGCACGTTCCCAGAGGAATCTAACACATTTCACATGGATGCAAAAGAGCTGGACAAATGGAAGAATGAAAGAAGAATATGAGAGTAAGAAGAAGAGGAGTTCACCCTTCAAAGGACATACTTGGAACAGAGGGAAGCGAGCTTGAAGACAAGAAAATAGTACTTTGCATCACAGGAAGCATTGCCGCTTACCGGGCAATTGACCTAGCACGGCTATTGATGAGACACGGCGCAGACGTCCATACCGTCATGACAGAATCAACTGCATCAATGCTGCTCAATCCTCAAATAATGAAGTGGGCAACAGGCAATGATGTAGTCACCAATTTGACCGGTAACTTGGAGCACATCATTCTAGCCGACTATGGCATGTCAGACCTCATCATTGTCTATCCATGTACGGCTAACACCCTTGGCAAAGTAGCAGCGGGTATAGACGATACACCTGTCACATCAATTCTTAGCGTTGCACTCGGCAGCAAGATCCCGGTAATAGTAGCTCCTGCAATGCATGAGGCCATGTATGAGAACATATTTGTCCAGCAAAATGTCAGCAAATTGAAAGAGCACATGGTATTCATCGAACCCCAGATGGAAGGAGGCAAGGCAAAAGTGGCTGACCATGAGCATATACTAAATGCTACAATTTCAGTCCTTTCCAATAAGGCACCGTTGTCAGGCAAAAGGGTACTTGTCACGGCTGGAAGTACCATTGAATATATTGACCCAATGAGGGTCATAACTAACCTAAGCTCAGGCAAGATGGGTATTGCTATAGCACAGGAGGCGCAGCGGATGGGCGCGACTGTGACGCTAGTGTATGGTCACGGAACCCTAAACCCCGCAACCGGCAAAATAGTGCGCGTAAATACAGGTGAAGAAATGTATAAGGCGGTTGTTTCTGAGTTATCATCGAAGAGGCATGACATTGCTGTAATGGCTGCTGCTGTTGCGGACTTTACTCCTGCAAGAAAATCAGACAAAAAGATCAACACAAAGATAGGTAAGATGGAGCTGTCACTTGTTGCTACAAGAAAAATAATTGATGAAGTGAAAAATAATAGCAAAGACACGTTCCTCGTTGCATTCAAGGCAGACTACTGCATATCAGACTCTGTCTTGATAGAAAAGGCATATAGAAAACTGAAAGAGTGTGATGCCGATATTATTGTGGCAAACGACTTGGGCAGAAAAGGTTCAGAACCTGGCTCTGATAAAAATGAAGTATTTATTGTTGACAGGAACAAAAAAATTGTCCGCTTGCCTCCTGAGAGCAAAGCACAAGTTGCACGAAGGCTGCTAGAGCTCGTGGTTGAATTTGTTAATAGCAAAAGGCCGTAGCAAATGATGCTATCGCAATAACATTGACTACATGGAATTTCTGGGATAATTACAGTTGCTGCCATACTACTACTTCCTATTTCTACTTGTACCCTTAGAGAATAGCGTCGCAGCCTTTGCCATAAATTCCTGAACTATCTTGCCATACCAGCGATCTCAAATCCTGCACCCTGTCCGCTGTATGATGTCAGGCTCGATATAATCGAAAATTTCGGTCAAAAAACACTTTTTGGTCTCGATGTCACGAATTGTGCAAATGATCTTTTTACTGCTCTGTGTGATCAGTTCTAGAGACTTGCAAAGATCGCCAAGGTGGCAAGAATCATAATGATCCTGACCCTCATGCATTGTTCAAGTCGTGCTAGCTTTTTTTATTTCATCTTAGAACAAGAAGATCTTTTGTGAATCTGTTGAGCACCTGCGGCTTGCCATTATTTACGATTATGCTGTCCTCTATCCTCACGCCGAATTTATTCTCCATATATATCCCGGGCTCAACGGTCACAACCATATTTGCTCTGAGCTCTTCGTCATTTTTCATCTTAAGCCAAGGAGGCTCGTGAACGTCAAGACCTATTCCATGACCGGTTGAATGGATGAATAGTTTCTCATATCCGCGCTCTGCTATCAAGTTCCTGCATGCCGCATCAACCTGGCCGCATGTAACGCCTACATTTGCCCTGTTGAGGCCTATTTTTTGCGCCTCTTGCACTATGCCATACACTTCCTTCATCTCTTTGGTTGCAGAGCCTAGGACAAATGTTCTTGTCGCATCAGCTATGTAGCCGGCATGCCGGAGTGTAAGGTCGACCACTATCATATCCCCCTTGCGGAATTTTCTGTCTGTTACTTCAGCGTGTGGCAGCGCGCTGTTGGGCCCCCCCGCTATGATCAGTGGATTTAGCGTAGACTTGTATGAGGGGGGATTTGCACCCATTTTCATTGCTTCATAGATGAGCTTTGCTTGGAGATCGCGCTCTGACAGACCTACCTTTATCTCCTCTTCGCATATTTCATACAGCTTATCTAGTATCTTTGCGGCTTTTGAGATAACTTTGATCTCTAAATGGTCCTTTATCCTGCGTGTCAAGAAGAATGGATCTGTATTGACCAAAATGTCGCCGCCGTGTTTGCGAATCGACCCGATAGTAGAGTAATCGCTGCAGTCGCTGCATACTCTGCTACCTTTTACTTGTAAAACAAACGTGGAAATGAGTTCACTCCCCCTTTCGGTGGCAAATACTTCACAGTCTTTTGAAGTCTTTTCGGCCCTCGAATACTCTAATTTGGGTGTGATCAACTTTGTTGTGCCATTGTCCATGCATACTGCAATGGCTTCACCCCAAAAGCCTGTGAGATAGAAAATGTTTTCAGGCTCAAATGCTGCAACTACATGGCAGGCCTCTACTTTCTCTGCATGCTGTAAAACAGTATAACGGCGCTGCTTCATTGACAACTTGAAGAATTACAGTCTTCTAGTTTTATAAAGCGTTATGAGGCTGTAATTATTATTATTGTAATTTGATTTAAATATGGCTGGCTCGCCCGCTTTTTTTGAGACTATATGGAATACCTGGTGATGCTCCCCGGTCCGACGAATGTCCCGAACAGGGTCATGAACGCAATGCTCGCGCCTATGATAAACCACAGGAGCGATGACTTTCGCATATTATACAAGGCAATAGTTGAAAAAACCCAGAAGGTCTTCCAGACTTCAAATGACATTGTGCTTCTTACTACTTCAGGCACTGGCGCTGTCGAAGCGTCTGTTGTTAACCTTATTAGGAAAGGCGACAAGGCAGTAATCCCGGTCAACGGGGAGTTCAGCACAAGGCTTGCGGACCTTATTGACAGCTGGGGCGGGGAGGCGATCAGGATAAGCTCGCCGCTTGGAGAGAACCCACCTTACGACAAGTTCGAGGAAACATTTGAAAAACACAAAGACATTAAGGCCATTTATGCAGTTTATAACGAAACATCTACTGGAACTACAATAAGATACATGGACAAGCTAGGTGAACTTGCAGCAAGAAAAGGTGCGTACTTTATTGCTGACGCTGTTTCAATACTTGGAGGTGACGAGTTACCAGTAGATAAATGGAATATTGACATTTGTGTGACTGCGTCGCAAAAAGCTCTGGCCGCACCGCCAGGTGTCGCTCCGATTTCGATAAACAAGCGCGCAAAGAAATACATGCAAGAGAATCCTCCTCCGACACAGTATCTGAATTTGAAGCGCTACTTCAAGTACTATGAAGAGCACTACGAAACCCCCTTTACACCCGCGCTGCCGCTCTACTACGCGTTCAGAGAAGCGCTTGACATCGTGATCGAAGAGGGCCTAGAGAACAGAATAAGGCGCCACAAGATATGTGCAGACGCTTTCTATGCCGGCTTGGGCTCGCTTGGCCTGACACCCTTTGCCAAGCCAGATGCAAGGAGCAACATGATAATTGCAGTCAATTACCTGCAAGGGATGGACGATAAGAAATTCCGTGGCCTATTGTCAAATGAGTTCAAGGTATTGGTAGCAGGCGGCTTTGGTGACCTGAAGGGCAAGGTGTTCCGGATCGGCTCGATAGGTGAGGTAGGTCGGTACCATGTCATGAGGACGATATCGTCTATTGCCTCTGCGATGAACATGCTTGGGATAAAGACAAACGCTGAAGCTGCATCGGTGGCAATGGATAGATTAAAGGCACTTGGTTGAACTGCATTCTCTCACATTTTTATAATCTATCAAGATTAATATAAGGTAAAACAGAAGCGGATTTCTATGCCTTTAGAAAAGGGTTCTCTAGTATTGGTGGATTATACTGCTAGGGTTAAAGATACCAACGATGTTTTCGATACAACCCGAGAGGAAGAAGCTAAGAAAACCAACTTTTATGATCCAACCCACAAGTATGAGCCAAGGATTGTGTCCATTGGCGAAAGCTGGGTCCTGAAAGGATTGGACGAGGCTCTATCCAATGCTAATGTTGGCGACAAGCTTAACATCGAAGTGCCGCCAGAAAAAGGTTTTGGAAAAAGAGATGATGGCAAAATCAGGATGATCCCTCAGCGTAAGCTTGGCGACAAGGCAGACGAAGTTGGAGTTGGCGACGAAATTGAAATCGACAACAGGCGTGCCATAGTGAGGTATGTTGGCTCAGGCAGGATACAAGTCGATTTTAACCACAGATTTGCAGGCAAGACGCTGCTGTACGATGCAAATGTATTGAAAAGGCTCGATTCTGACGGCGAAAAGGTAAGTGCTCTAGTTAAGAGAAGAATGGGCGTAGACGAAAACAAACTTCAGGTCAATTTGGCAGTTCCTAATTTAGAGATCCAGCTTCCAGAAGATACATACCTTGCTGAAGGTTTGCAAATAGTCAAACGAGCGGTTGCAAATGATATCTTCAAGTTTGTTCCTACAATCAAGAATATTAAATTCATAGAGAGTTACCAGGCTCCTGCCGAGCAAAAGAAAGATGAGCAATTGCAACAGCAGCCTAAAGTAGAGGCAACTGCAGAAGCTAAGCAATAAGGAAGGAAGGAAAAAGTTATTATACTAAAATGGCCCGGAATAGATTATGGAAAGTGCTCAACAAAGTCAAGTAATAACAATAACCCCAAAGGCAGCTGAGAAAGTCGCCGAATTCATGAAGCAGGAAGGAAACTCTAATCTTTACCTAAGAGTCTACGTCTCAGGCGGAGGATGTGCAGGCCTTTCATATGGAATGGGGTTTGAAGAAAAGCCTGACGAGGATGATAGGATCATTGAGCAGAACGGAGTAAAGCTGTTGCTTGACAGCTACAGCCAGACGTATCTTAAAGACGC
>DASUUV010000040.1:0-3975 GCA_036373895.1 Nitrososphaera sp.
GAGATGGCACAACCTCTGTGGTGGTGCTTGCTGGCGCGCTTATTGAAAAGGCTGAAGAACTTATCAACAAAGATGTCCACCCTACGGTCATTGTTGACGGCTACAGAAAGGCTGCGACGAAGGCTATTGAAGTGTTAAACAATATCGCACACAGGATTGCCGGCAATGAAAAGCAAGAGCTGATAAGAATAGCCAAGACAGCAATGCAGACAAAGCTAGTGTCAGGAGAATCCGATGAGCTTGCTCATATAGTGGTTGACGCAGCCCTTGCAGTGTCTGAAAAGACTGACTCTGGTTTTAGGCTCGATATTGATGATGTCAAGGTGGAAAAGAAGGCTGGCGGTAGCCTACACGACACTAAATTGGTTAAGGGCATCGTATTGGATAAGGAAGTTGTGCATGGCGGCATGCCAAAGAGGATAGAAAAAGCCAAAATTGCTCTCATCAACTCTGCTCTTGAGATTGAGAAGACCGAGTTTGACGCCAAGATAAACATCAATTCGCCTGATCAGATGAAGATGTTCCTTGAAGAGGAAAACAGAATGATCAAGTCGATGGCCGACAAGATCATCGAGTGCGGTGCTAACGTAGTAGTGTGCCAGAAGGGAATTGACGATATTGCGCAGCACTATCTTGCAAAAGCAAAGATTCTGACAGTAAGGCGTGTCAAGGAATCAGACATGACAAAGATGGCAAGGGCAACTGGCGCAAGGGTTGTCAATAGCCTTGAAGATCTTTCAGCCAAAGACCTTGGAAGTGCCGAATTGGTTGAAGAAAGAAAAGTTGAAACTGACAAGTGGGTATTCGTTGAGGGAGCCAAACATCCCAAGTCTGTAACCATCCTCATAAGAGGTGGCTCGCAAAGAGTCGTAGATGAGGCCGAGAGATCAGTGCACGACGCGCTGATGGTGTCAAAGGACGTCCTTGAAAAGCCGGCCATCGTTGCAGGCGGGGGAGCCCCAGAGGCCTATACCGCATCAAAGCTTAGGGAATGGACAAGCACACTCTCCGGCAGGGAGCAGATTGCTGCGGAGAAATTTGCAGAAGCCTTGGAAGTGATACCCCTGTCTCTTGCAGAGAACGCTGGCATGGATCCTATTGACACACTCACAGAGCTTCGCTCAAAGCAGAGCAAGGGCAGCAAGTGGACAGGTGTCGACGTACGGAACGCCAAGGTTGCCGATATAAGCAAGTTGGACATAGTAGAGCCGCTTGTAGTGAAGGAGCAAATAATCAAGTCCGCCACAGAAGCCGCATCGATGCTACTGAGGATCGACGACGTCATTGCCTCAAGCAAGTCAGCCGGTGGAGGACCACCAGGACCACCAGGAGGCGGAATGGGCGGAATGGGCGGAATGGGCGGAATGGGCGGAATGGAAATGTAATCAGCCCTCCAACGCTTCTCTTACTTTTTTAATTCCACCTCAATCACTTCTTTTATCCAGCTACCTGTTTCTTGCATGCTCAATAGTTTGGTCAAAAATTCTTCCCATGATATCCTACCATATGCGTTAACCCATGCTTTGTAGTGATTGATCATGCTATCAAATGCTTGTTTGTGGTGCAGGCAATATTTGTTGCCTGACAAGGCTTTTCGGTGGCAGGCAATGCATTTAGTAGTAGCAGTAGTAGTCATGTAAGGTTTATTTATAGTCAGGATTTTTAAGAGTTATAACAACATCATGCTTACGACCCCTTCTTCTAAAGTTGTGTGGATAGTCGCTGTAGCATACTTGACGACATTCTTTGCGCTCGCCTCAGGCATGATAAATGCTCTGATTGAGGGCAGGGGTATCAACAGATTCATGATTCCATCGCGCTCTGCCCAGACTATTGGCGAGACCGTAGTCGTTACACTGATTCTCTTCATGGGCATGGCAGGCGCCTTCATGCTCTACCATTCGGGAAGGTCGGCAAACCCAAAGGTACAGAAGGCGCTACTGATAGCAGGATTTGGCGTGTTAGGAATTGCCCTTCTGCTGGGATTCATACTTGTAGGAGTCAAACTGTGATAGGGTTGCACTTGTATACAAATATCTTACCCGCTTCAATCGATTCATGTTGTACTATTTTGAGTGCCAAGTCGCTTTTATGCCAGTCCACGCTTAGTTTCACTGCGCTCTTGTGCTGGAGCAGTCTGCGACTTGCAGGCGACTGAACCCAGCCACCTTCTTTTCTGTAGCGAAGCATGCTTGTAGCAAGCACCGGAACATTTACATCGACCCCACGCCGGACAAGCAGCATTATCAAGGCAGAAAGCAGATGGTTCAGACTGCCCATCCTCTGCCATATCGGAAACAGGTTGTAAAAGCTATTGACAGAATCGAAAATTACAAGCGAGCTATCACCCATTGATTCAAGCACGTCTTTCGTCATGGCAGCAAGTCGGCCCTCTGACGGCAGATAGATGTCGACGCTATTTGTATGCAAGAACCCTGCATTGAAATATGCTGTAAATGTGGTGTCAAGGTCAATATAGATGACCCTATCAAACTGCGACGTCAAATGAGCCGTATAGCAGAGCTTGGCATAGGGGTCGGTAAACATTAGCGTATTTAAGCCGCCCATGCTCAATACCTTGCTAGAGTGCACTTGCTGTTCTATTGCAGGAGGTTGAATATAATGTGAGTGAAATTGACAATGGCCAACTAAGAGATGATGACTATCCAATAACAAAGAAGACTATATACATGAATAACGGAGCCATTGCTCCAACACCACTATCCACCATCAAGGCAATGACTGACTTTATGCTCACATGTGCAGAGGGCGGCCCTGACTCACCTAGCATCTCTGATTATAGCATGTCGCTCCTTGACGAGTTGCGGACAAGGACAGCCCATCTGATCAACTGTAATCATGATGAAGTAGTGCTTGTGCAGAGTACCACTGAGGGTCTCAACATGGTGGGGAACGGGCTGGACTGGAAGACTGGTGATGCAATAGTAGTAAGGGGAGGCAGGCATGAGCACTATGCCAACTATTTGCCGTGGGTTGCACTGTCACAGAAAAAAGGCGTGCAATTGAGAGAACTCGCTATGACAGACGAAAATGGATACTTTGACCTTGGTCAGCTTGAAAAATTCGTCAAAGGTTCCAAGCTCATTACACTAAGCCATGTGCTTTACAACACCGGAGCCATAATGCCAGTTGAAGAGGTCGGCAGGATTGCGCAAGAAAATGACGTCCTGTTTTGTGTTGATGCAGCCCAGAGTGCCGGCACTATTTCAGTCGATGTCAAAAAGATCGGATGTGATTTTATGGCATTCCCCGGCTTCAAGTGGCTCTGCGGCCCGACAGGCATAGGTGTGTTCTATTGTAGCAAGAAGGCATCCGAAATATTGGAGCCGCCTGAAATCGGCGGCGAGTCTGCCACTTTGTCTGAACAGAACATTCTCGCGTATTTGGATATGCCAGCCAGGCTTCAGGCCGGCTTTCGTAACTTTCCGGGAGCAGCAGGACTTGAAGCGTCTTTGCGCTACATCCTTAGAATCGGGCTTGAGAGGATAAGGAAGAAGAACATGAATGTTGCTAGCATCCTTCGTGAAGAAATAGCTAAGATCCCTGCAGTCAAAATGTATGGTCCAGATGATGAAAGCAAGCGCTCGTCTATCGTCACATTCATGCCGCTGAAGGCCGACTCGTCAACATTGGTAAGACAGCTTGAGCAAAACCGCATAATACTTGCAGCTAGAGACATTGGAGGCGGAAAGAAAGTAGTGAGAGCATCTCCCCACTTTTTTAACAGCGAGGAGGAGGCATCAATTATAGCAAATTACGTCAAGGGCCTGCTTCGATAATCAGATCTTTTTTGTTGACTGTTCGCCCTGGCCCTCAATTACAATCATAGTCAATGTCGAACGCACTTTATCTATTCTTCTAACATGCCAAGTTATTGTTTCTCTTAGTTTATCCATAGAATCTGAGCTTATTCTAGCAATTATGTCGTAAACGCCATATACACCTGATACTTCA
>DASUUV010000041.1:0-24209 GCA_036373895.1 Nitrososphaera sp.
ATATGCAGATTTGACCTCTTCGTTCTCTAAAGCCTCTTTGGATGCCCCAGGCCCCCATACAAAATGAAAATGCTCCCCGTCTGCGTGCTGGTGCTTGCCAATTGGCTGATTATTTTTTGGAAAGTCTGGATCTATTGGCATGTTGATATACCTACGTAAGATACATTACTAATATGGGTTACATACACACAGCGGCAGTTCTACGACTTTGCTTTTGATTCAGGTATATATTGATGGATGATCCCTATCCAACATAGCTGAATGTCTGAAACTGCGATCTTTAAGAACAAGTCCAAATTGTCACCGCGCTACTTACCAGAAGAGCTACCGCATCGGCAAGCCCAGATTCAGCAAATATTGCATGTGTTTTCTGATGCGCCGAAGGATCCTGACAGATTTCCCCTTACTGTTTTACAGGTAATAGGTCCTGCCGGCATCGGCAAGACCTCGACTGTCCTTAGATCCTCTAAGATCCTTGACGAGCTGTTTGCAAAGAGCAGGCTCACATTAAAGAGTGTATACATTAACATGAAGTTGCAGGGAGGCAACAAATTTGCAATATATAGATTTCTCCTTGAGCGCATTGCGCCAGAGCTGCCAGCCCAAGGGCTCAGCGCAGAAGAAATGCTGCGCTACCTTTTGCAATATTTGAGACAAAATAGCCAGTATGCTTTGATCATCATAGACGAAATCGATTACCTGATAAAAAGTAGCAAAGACACAGGTATCATTTACGATCTGACACGCTTGAATGAGTATGAGCTTGACAAGCCCTGCCATGTTAAGGGAGTAATATTCATCGCTAGAAGCATGGAATTTTATAGTAAACTTGATGCAGCAGAGCTGAGCACCCTTGGGAGGGTCCCAATGGAATTTCATCCATATACAATGCAGCAAGTCAGCGACATACTAGAGAGTCGGGCTGCCGAAGCATTCAATCCAAAGGCAATAGGTTCAGATATTATTGACAAAGTTGCTAGCATTACAACATCAGCTGAGGTAAATGGTGACGTAAGATACGCTCTTGATCTGCTATTGTATGCAGGCAACCTTGCCGAATCCGATGGGTCAGGCAGGGTCATGCTTGATCACGTTCGCAAGGTCCACGGGCAAACCCACCCATCAATAACGACGGAAGAGATCGAGCAACTGTCAAAGAACCATCTCGTAAGCCTGATGGCTCTGGTACGTGCGCTAAGGAGCAAGAAAAAGCCCTATGTAGGGCTCAAGGATGTACGCCTATACGCTTCTGAACTTGCCGACCAACTAGGCATGAAAAAGATTGACATTGAAGATTACCTTGACGATCTCAATGCAAGGAAGCTGGTGGACATCAAATCACTTAAAGCAATAGGACTACATGGCGCGTCGCTTGCAGAACTGGAACCCGTATTGATGAGGAAGGTCAAAGGTGAAAAGTAGTCGAGTGTCACAAGCGATGAACAGTAAGCAAATTATAGAGACAGGACTTGGCAGCATTGGTAAGATCAAGATAATAAAGGCTCTCGTTGAAGAGAACAAGCTGGCAACAATCTATGTGCTTCATAAAAAAACTAATTTGAAGCGCGAAGACATCAAGAATAACATTAGCGACCTCGTAAAGATAGGATGGGTCATCCAGAGTAAGTATGCGAATATAATGTACGGGATAAACAGAGACAATAAGTATGTTAGCGAATTAATAGAGTTCTTTAACGATGTCGGCTACATCGGTCCGCAATGAAAAATCAAAATTTACAAACGCATTTAGATCATGAAAATTCAAGTGTTTAGATAGAGATACTAAGTTTGCTTTTCATATGCAATACCGAATTATTGTGTGATGTTGCTTGTGAGATAAATATATTGGATTAGGCCTTTTCTCTTCTAGTTGACAGAACAGAGATAAATCTTTCTAACCATAGAAATTGATATACCTGTCATCCCTGTCCTGATTCTCGGTTGCTAGTAGCGATCTAAATAAAGCATCGATCGCTGCGGCTTCGCTAAGTCTGCCCTTTGCCACTTGATTCGCAGCTCCAGAAACATCTAGGTAGCAGAGACGATCCGCTATCGCGTCACTTCTTATTCCTCTTTCTGCGTATCGCCTTGCAAGAGCCGCAAGCATTCTGTCAACATGGTAGTTGAGATGTATTTCTGCAGCTTCGTCGTTGTCCACTCCATAAAGATCAGATATCATAAGGTCTAGCCTTGCTTCATCCTCACTGGTAACACCGCCATGAGCAGCCTGTATAGCATAACGGCCTCGAGGCTTTTTAGCATCACTTCCCTGCATTTTTTAAGAACAAGTTACGTAGGACCTTTTCTTCTTATTAACATAGCGCTGAAGAACCCGAAAAGGAATAAAAAGGTGACTCTCTAAACGTGGATGTGCAGTCGTGGCCCCAGATTCAACCTAAATTCATTTTCATCACAGGTGGAGTCATGTCGGGGCTAGGCAAGGGTGTGACTACCTCTTCAACAGCAAAACTTCTTCAGCTTGCCGGCTATAAGGTCTCATGTGTAAAAATAGACCCATACGTAAACTATGACGCTGGGACTATGAATCCGGTTGCTCACGGCGAAGTCTTTGTCACAGATGACGGTGGCGAGTGCGACATGGACATCGGCAATTATGAGCGCTTCATCGACGTTGCAATGACTAAAGAGCATAACATAACGACTGGCAGGGTCTACATGGATGTCATTAGGGCTGAGCGCGAAGGCAAGTACTTAGGCCAGTGCGTTCAGATAATTCCACATGTTACTGATGCAATAAAGAATGCGGTGTGCAAGATTGCAAATGACGAAAAACTAGACATTTTGGTGGTCGAGTGTGGAGGAACAGTTGGAGACATTGAGAGCTTACCATTCCTTGAAGCATTCAGACAGATGGAACTAGAGCTAGGTCATTCAAATACGCTTTTCATTCACGTGACATTGGCACCCGTGCTTGATGTTGTGGGCGAGCAAAAGACAAAACCGACCCAGCACAGCGTCCAGGAGCTAAGAAGGATTGGGATTCAGCCAGATATCCTTGCTGTCAGATGCAAGACGCCACTAAGAGATGATGCCAGGCGCAAGATTTCACTTTTCGCAAGTGTAGAACAAAATTGCGTAATTTCGTGTCACGATGCACCTTCAATATACAAGGTACCTGAAGTTCTCGAAAACCAGGGTATGCTCAGATCAATAGCAGAGCGGCTTGGACTCCAAAGGAGCACACCTAAATGGGGTAACTGGAAGGCCATAGCAGAATCTTTCTCAAAGCACGAGGGTTCGATCAAGATTGCAGTCGTAGGTAAGTACGTAAAGCTGCCAGACAGCTACGTCAGCATTCACCATGCGCTATTGCATGCTGGTGCAAGCATTGGCAAAAAGGTTAACGTGTACTGGATCGACTCTGAAAAATTTGAAAATGGTGGTCAGCAGGATCTATCGATGTTGAAAAACTTTGAGGGGATACTGGCACCTGGCGGCTTTGGTATAAGGGGAAGCGAGGGCATCATAAGTGCGGCCAACTTTGCGAGGGTTAACAACATCCCATATCTTGGAATCTGCTTTGGGTTCCAGCTGGCAATTGTTGCATTTGCAAGACATGTCTGTAAATTGGGTGACGCAAATTCTACTGAGCTAAACCCAAACACAAAGAATCCTGTTGTTGATTTCATGCCAGAACAGCTTGACGTCCACAATATGGGAGGTACAATGCGTCTTGGAAGCCATGAAATAACCATAATGCCAAGGACACTTGCAGCTGGTATATATCGGTCGACCTCGATAAAGAGGCGACACAGGCACCGCTTTGAATTTAATCAAAAGTACCTTGATATTGTAACGAAGAATGGCCTTGTGATGTCAGCTCATTCTGACAGCTGCAGACGAATGGAAATGCTAGAAATATTGAATCATAAGTTTTTCTTTGCTGTACAGTATCACGCAGAATTTAACAGCAGGCCAGGTAGCCCTGAGCAGGCCTTTGAGGCATTTGTCAAGGCTGCTGCAAAGTATTAAAATTTTAGTTCATATATCCTCTGCCTGGCATCGCGGAGCGAGGTTTTCTTTTTTACGTACCCTTGGTTGATAAGGTGGCTGAGTGAAAGTCTAATGGTGCGCTCGGGAAGCATTGTCCGCGTCGCTAAGTCCTTCTGACTTAATGATCCTTCGTACTCTAGTGTCTTCAATATGAGTTTGGCACTTGGAGGCATCTTTAGCATATCTTCGGCAAGCTTAACTTTCTTTGCCATAAGTGATGCTGCAGAAGAAGGACCACCAAGCCTTACAAGGCGTGCGGGAAACGCATGCTTGCTGCATTCAAGGGTGTTCTTTATCTGTATCCTGTGGCCCCCATCAAGCACTACTTCGCAGTGGTATCGACTAATGATGTCAGTGATTTCGAGCTTGCTTTCGTTTGGAACAATAAGTGGTCTGCGGGTGTTGTCAAGTGAGTTTACTGAAACGACCAAAAATACAAGTGCCTTTTGTAGTACCATGGGCCCGCCGGCCGACATTGAATATGCAGTGGAGCCCGTGGGAGTTGAAATTATGACGCCGTCGCTCTTATCATGCCAAATGTCGTTGGCATCTATCCTCAAGACATGCTCCATGAGAGTCGCACTCTTGCTTGGAAAAACTGCTACATCATTTAAGACAGGGTCAGCCGGCTTGCCGTCTACTTCGACGGCAAGCCGAAAGACCTCCTCGACTGAATAGCTGCCGCGCTTGAGCTGAGACGTTGCAGACTCCAGTTCTCTTACATCTAACTGGGCAAGGAAGCCGGTTGAGTCAGTCTCGTAGATGCCAAGAACAGGAGGAGAGTCATACTCAATCTTATGGAAGTAATCAAGGATACCTCTGTCGCCTCCGGCTACCATCACCAGATCTACTTCTTTTGCAGTACGATAGTCAACATCATCCTTCATTATTTGCGTCTTGACAGCCAGTGATTCTAGCGTCTTTTTTACTTTGGAAAGGAGCGCTCCGTCTCGAGTATCGATGCCTGAAAGCGCAACTTTCATTGTTATTATACCATATTTTGTTGTTCTATCGTCGAATTTAAAGCTAAGAAAGACGCTGAAATCCAATTGCATTGTAAAAATAGGAGGCTGTCTGTTCTATCTTCGACATTGTGGGAATCTTGGCAAGGCCGACGTGCCTTGTTTCAAGGGCTGCCTTAACTGCACCAGCGCCAAAGGAGATCGCCCATATTGGGTCCTTTTCTTTCAGATAGGCGCACGAAAATGACGCACATAGTATGTCTCCTACTCCTGTAGAATCCACCGTGTCAATGTCATGCATGCTCAGCCAGTAGTGCATTTTCCTGTGAAGCAAATGGATAGCCCAGGGCTCTGTATAGATTACAAATTCTATACCATTTGACTGCAATGCCTCCATGCCACCTAGCCCTTGCAAGCCACCTGTGAGCGCTGCCATTTCCTGACTGTCGACCTTTATTGCATTTATGCCCGACAGATCTAATTCTAATTTGTCTTTCAATGTCACAGATCCTTTATAGTCCACTAGGCGCAAGTAGCCTTGGGGATCGAGCATGACAAAATTTTTTTCGCCTCTATTCTGCTTTATTGCAGCAAGCACATCTTGAGGCAATTCGTCGATTACAGGGCTCGCCAACCAGCAGTCGACCTTCATGTCTTGAACGTCCTCGATACTGATCGGTTTGCACTTGTCATTCAGCAATAGCTGTCGCGAGTCGCCTTGACAATCGATCTGAAATTTAGTAGTCGGCGCATCTACCCTCACGTTGTCGCTCAATATGATGTCATTATTCTGCAGCATACTGAACAATTCTATTGGAAGATCGTTTCCCACTTTTGTAACGAGGCTGACATCAAACCCAAATCTCCTGCTTGTAATCCCGCAATAGCACCCTGGTCCGCCGATGCTTTCTGTGACCCTGCCATCAGCACTTTTTATCATGTCAAGCACAATATGTGAGGCAATAGCTATTCTCAAGGTAGTTTGGCTGCATATATGTTGTCTTGGGTTGATAATAAAAGGGCTTGTCTGCGCAGCCCATAACCGAGGATTGGGATGGCGGTGTGGGCTTGCGCTTGGGCCCTTTGCATCTGTCTTTGTAATCTACCGGAGCTATAAGGATTGTGGTTGATTCTGTCAAGATACTTTTGTATAGTATTTTTCTGTAGACTGAGAAGAGAAGACTTCCAAAGACTTTCCCTATAGAGCGATAAGCTTTAACGGCAATTTTCTTAGCACGAGAAAAAGGTATTTTCCAGGAAAAGGAAAAATAAGAGTTTCATGAATAGAGAAAGATACACCGCGATTATTAACGTAATAATTATGTTAATAGGGAAAAGAAGGCTGTCAGAACTTTTTCAAAAACGGACACAATGAATCGAACCGCACCAGAGGGAGTTTAAGTAATACATAAGGACATAAGATGAATTTCTCTAATTTTCTGTATTTTTACCATCTAGAACACAAAAATTACTTTGCATAGAAGATAATGGCCTTATTTCACAAATTTATTAATGCCGAGTTGGCAAAACCAATGCACGCTAAATTTCAAACACAAGATTTAAAGGATACCGAACAATTCTTACGCAATATATGCCAAAGAAGAGAGCAAGCAGGGGAAGGTCAAAGGGAGGCAAGGGCAGCTCAGGCGCAGTACATTGCAGCCAGTGCGGGGCTTTGGTTCCCCGAGATAAGGCTAAGAAAGTAACAGGAAGGATCACCCTTGTGGAACCTACGCTTGCAAGAGAATTGAGAGCATCAGGGGCATACATACCGATGTCTACGGATGTCAAGTTCTATTGTGTGTCATGTGCCGTCCACAGGGGAGTTGTGAAGGTAAGGTCAGAGGCAGATAGACGCACAGCAGCTAAGCTTCGTTAGAAGATAGTTTCCTGACAGTCACCGCCATCCTCTGAGCTAACGTGATACCTGCTACTATCGAAACAATTATCATTGCCCATTGCATCGCTTCTCTTACAGGTATCATGCCTATTATCGCAATGATCAGCAGCCGTTCTGCACGCTCGCCTATTCCTATGCCCTTGAGTTTCCCTCCAAGCGATTCGGCCCTTGCTCTTGTATAGCTCACAAGAAGTGACAATCCTAAGGCGACTAGGCACCAGAACGAATCTGCAAGTTGCCCTAACGCAATGCCGCCGAAGATAATTACTTCAGCTATCTTGTCAAAGACAGAGTCAAGGAATGCACCCTTTTTTGATATCTGCTTTGTAATACGCGCCACGCTACCATCGACAATATCAAAAAAGCCCGAAACCAAGAGAAAGATTCCGCCTATGACAGCAGCGAAATTCCAAGGTGTCCAGTCAAGATTGAGGAATGCATTTGAGGTATAGACAATTGCTGCTAGCACCGACACGGCTAGACCTAATCCAGTCCAAAAGTTAGCTGAGAGGCCTGTTGAGGCAAAGGTTGCGCCAATTTTTGTTAGTATAGGCTCTAGCAAATTTCTAAGTTTGTTCAGCACTGATTTTTTTCAACATGATTCTTATATAATAATATATACATGATAAAATAAAAAGCTAATCGAGTCTTTCTTTCGACTTCTCCACGTTATATTCTGTTCCAAGGTCTCTGTCAGGGTCCGTTACTTTCTTGCCCATTGCTTTTGCACCAGCCTTCACTTTATCTGCTGCATTGTCCATATCGTCTACTGCACCGCTTTTCCTCTCGACCTTGTACTCGACTTTCTCTTCTAGATCAACCATAGCTATTGCGGTCTCCTTTTCAGAGTTATGGACTCGGAAAATTAGTTTCGAAGATTTTTATAAGTAAGAACTCTAATAGAGATCAACATAATTCTTTAATAGCATTTTTTCACATACGGATTTGTAATCTCACAAATGTCAGATTTGGATGTGGTGTCCGTTCTATCCAACCTTGGAGTTGACTTTGAGTCAGAGGGTAGCAACATCAGGGTGCATGACATATCTTCTATTGATAACGCAACTGAGAACGACCTTGCATTTTGCTGGTATGTAGGCCAAGAAGGACTGTCATACATTTCCGGCTCAAAGGCAGGTGTGATACTATGCAAGAAGGAAATGCAAGGTGTTGTTCACCCAAAGAACAGGCAATTGTTTGTATTCACCGATAATCCCCGCCTGACATTTGTTCGACTGACCAAGGAAATGAGGCGCCAAGAGCAGCTGGTTGGTATCTCACCAAGGGCAGTTATTTCGGAGAAATCCACGATAGGATCGGGCTGCTATATTGGTGACTACGCGGTGATAGGCGACAATTGTTCAGTAGGCGATAACACTATCATATACGACAGAGTGTCGCTCGTGCAAAACTGTATAATTGGTAACAATTGCGTGATTCAGTCAGGAGCCTCTTTGGGATCTGATGGCTTTGCTTTTGAGCGCTATGAAGGTGGTGAGCTCGAAAAATTCCCTCACAAGGGTCATGTAAGGCTTGGAAACAATGTTGAGATATATGCTAACTGCTCTATTGCACGTGGATCACTCTCTGACACTTGGATAGGTGATGGAACGAAACTTGATGCTCTGGTACATATTGCTCACAATGTAACTGTGGGAAAGAATTGTGAACTCACGGCTGGAACGATTATTGGAGGTAGCACAAGCGTAGGAGACATTAGCTGGACAGGTCTTAACTCAACACTGAAGAATGGCATCAAAGTAGGCAGAAACGTCATTGTGGCTTCAGGTGCTTCTGTTATACACAACATTCCTGACGGCGATATCGTTGCAGGCGTTCCAGCTAGGTCAATAAAACACAAGGTAAACACAGACGAGGTGTTCCTCATGGCAGGACAAAAGAAAGCGACTACAACCTAAACTTAGGTGCTTCTTGACTCAATAACCTCTTTTGGTATTTGCTCATGTGCTGCTCTACTTACGTTTTCCTGTGGGATATTCATAAGCTTGAACTCTTTGCCAAAAAACAGCTTTTGCACTTCAAAGGCTTCCACACACGTTACCGAATTATTGAATCTACTTTGTAATGCACGGTATTGTGCAAGGCCGCGAATCGCATTCGACTGGAGGAACGACTTACTTCGCTGCGACCAGAAAATATTGATAAGCTCTATCTTACCATCGATGACATCGGAAATATCATAATAGACCTGCGGCTTGAAGTCGCGAGTTACAGGGATTTCATAAGCTAGTATATTTGGGACGAATCTTCCAGCCTCCATTGTAGAAGCAGCTATTGCGCGATGATCATGGTGTGTATCGCCAAGCGAGTGCGTGAGCACAATGTCGGGATCAGCCTTCTTTATAAAAAACTCAATGTGATTGATAAGATCGCTTGAAAGCGATAGCTTGGTGTCTTCGAAATTGTCAATCCACAATCTTTTTGCTCCTATGAATTTTGCAGATTTCATTAGCTCCTTTGTCCGCTCCTCAGGATCACCGGAAGCTCCTCCTCGCGTTAAGGTATACATGAAGATATTATGATGATCCTGCCGGGAAGCCTTTAGCAACAGACCACCACATCCAAGTTCAGTGTCATCAGGGTGCGCCCCGATGGCAAGAATATTCATCAAGAAGGGTGGGTGTCCCGCTTATTTATATAGTTGGAAATCCCTCTCTGTCATAATATAATATATGATTTGTCAGCCATAACTGATTACTCTAAAATTCTAAGAGTGGCATATTATATTATACACTATATCATGCTCTTTGACAGGTGCGAGACAATGACTTTTAAATTGTTTAATATCAATTCTAATTCATTGAAGAAACTCGCTTTTGCTTTTTTGCTACTTGTGTTAACAGTGTCAGCTGGAAGATGTGCTAGCGCACAATCTTTCCCAATGTTGCCGCCTCCATTGCCTGAGAACAGTCCACAAGAAGAAAGGATAGTTGAGAACGATCGGGCGCCGCCTCAGATAGAGATACTTACTACGGAGTTGCACGAGGGCAAGAATGTCTTTAGGGTTAGGATAACAGATGAGTCAAGCCTGGTGACAAGAGAGGTCAAATATGTCCATAATGGTCAGCTGAGAGTTGATGGGCTCTTCCGAGACCAAAACAATGTATATAAAGCATTAATAGATATACAGCCGCTCTCACGGGTAGTAATGGTCACTGCAAGCGACGCAAATGGGAATCTCATCTCAGACTTTAGAGAATACGAAGTCACCGAGTCTCAGGATATATTCAGACAGGTAATGGATCGCCTGTCACAGATGCTCAATTACTTTCGGAACATGTTTGGTTGGTAATATCATCTAGAGACCATAGTAATAAATAAATGCGAATACAGTCCCATGAATTTCAGTAACGCTGTGACCTTAATTCATTATGGAAGGTGTAACTGATTGGCCGAAAAAATATGGATCGCATTCTTTTTTGTTGTAATTGCACTTTGGGCTGTAGTGCTCACGGCGTCAATATACCCGCGGATATATGGCATAGAAATTCTAGTAGACGGCGATTTCGACCTAACTTACTTTACATTGCCAATATTAGGCTTTAACCTAATCTATGTATCCATGCTAATCATGATATTCGCATTGTACCTTGGCGGCTACGGCAGAGTCAGAAACTACCAGCTAAAGATGAAGGAAAGGGTGTCTGAAAGATTCCGCAACCAGACAGAGCTATGCAGTATAGTAATCCCGGCAAGAAACGAGGAGAGCGTCATAAAAAGGACAGTACTCGACTGCCTTAAGCAGACCTATCGAAAAATCGAAGTCATTGTAATATGCCATAATTGCTCTGACAGAACCTATGATGAAGCCAAAGTTAACGATCCAAGGGTGAAGGTATTTGACCTTCAGACAAAGGAGGCGGGCAAGGGCATCGCATTGAATTTTGGAGTTGAGAAATCAAGTGGCAATTACATAATGGTACTTGACAGTGATGGACTGCTGACACGCGATTTCCTTGAGAAAGCACTACCTCTCTTTGACGGGAATTACTGTGCGGTTCAAGGCAGGTACATTCCAAGCAACAGGAGCTTTAACTTCGTAACTAGGATGCTTGCGCTAGAAGGTGATCTCTGGTCTACTCCATTTATGACAATAAGGACCTGCATTGGTCGCCGATGTCCGCTTGGAGGCACAGGCTATATTATCAGAAAAGACATACTGTCAGAGGTAGGTATGTTTGCCAATCATCTTGTGGATGACTATGAGTTAACCTTTCGATTGCTAAAGAAGGGCTATAGGATAGCATTTGCGCCGCTGTCCATAAACTATGATGAAAAACCACCAACGCTTGATTTCATGCTGAGGCAGAGAGCAAGATGGGCTAAAGGATTCATAAATTTGCTTGGAACCAGGATCGCGGATCGATCAGACATTATTGGCCACATATTCTGGCTAAATCCAATTGCTGCGGTAACTGGTTTTTTGATGCTCATGATTCCTGCTTTTGCAGCTCTTCACTACCTGGTGTATGATTACTATCCTTACACCTATGCGTACTTGCCACTGAGTATATGGTTTATGCTGACAGGCGTCCTCTTTGCACTGCAAGCTGCAGTTTTGATAAAAGAATATGGCTGGCGTGGTTTTGCCTATGCGGCTCAGATACCCCTCTTCCTGCCGTTTTCACATTACTGGTTTGTCAGCTTCATTAGGGCATTTACAATCAAGTCATGGGCAAGCACCAAGACCGCACATGGATTTATGAAGGAAAAAGGGGCACAAAACGCGTGGCAGATGCAGCATGATTCTATACCCTAGAAATACAATGAATACACGTAATAATCCGTTAAAAATGCAAGTGGAAAAAAATTTGGTAGACATTGTTACGATAGCTGGTACAAGACCAGAAATCATTAAGCTCGCTGATCTCGTACAATTGCTAGATGGCCAGGGCAACCATGCCCTGATCTATACAGGACAGCATTATTCTGACAACATGAAGAGCATCTTTTTTGATGAGTTAAAGATCAAACCTGATTATGATCTCCGCTGCGATACATCAGACATTGCTACATTGAAGGAAAATATGCTAAAGTTCCTCCGGGAGATTAGGCCCCCACATATTCTAGTATATGGCGACACAAATTCGAGCTTAGCAGGTGCAATAGCAGCAAAGGAAGTTGGCTCCACGCTTGTGCACATTGAAGCAGGTCTCCGGTGCTTTGATCTTAGCGTGCCCGAAGAAAGAGCAAGGATACAGATCGATTCTACATCAGACTACTTATTTCCTCCAACCGAACTTGCCAGGACTTTTCTATCTTATGAAGAAATAGAGAAAAATGTCACGGTAACTGGCAATCTAGTCGTGGATGTCTGCAGGCGACTTGCAAAGGCTGCAGACGAATATGGTAGGCATTATGATCTCCCTGATAAGTATTTGTTGCTTACTATGCACAGGCAAGAAAATGTCGACGAACGTGACAGGCTTGAGATGTTAAGAAAACATCTATCGGGTATAGACCATAAGATAGTCTTTCCCATCCATCCTAGGACAAAAAACAACCTTGCTCGGTATGGCATCACTCTGCCTCCAAACGTCATTGCAATAGAGCCAGCAGGTTATTTGGAATTTCTTTATCTGTTGAAAAATTGCCGACTCGTCATGACTGATTCAGGTGGAGTTCAGGAAGAGGCAATTGTACTTAGGCGGCCCTGCGTGACCTTGAGACATGTCTCAGAGCGTTGGGAGACGCTGCTTTTGAAAGCAAATGTACTTTTTCCTTTACATCGGCGCGACCCCTTGAGCAATGTTATTGAAATGATGCTTGACGCTAAGATAGAGCGCAACCCCTATGGAGAAAATGTTGCAGGAAGCATGCTCCAGCTTATAAAGCAAATCACACAATAGATTATATCTGTAAGTTTGCTGTTGTGGTGGTTATTGACAGAAGCAGAATCCTGATGTCTACCTGATATGAATGGTGTGTGTCTCAACGATTAAATTATTTTTCATGAACTTATTTTCCTATGAACCGCTATTTTAGTGCCTTCTCGCTTGCTGCCACTATCATGCTTATATTACAGACCGCTCTTTTAGCCTACGCACAGATATCCTCAGCAGAGCTCTTCGGATGCCAGCAATATGGCCGTGCGATGCATTGCGACCTTCTCCTAAATGAAATGCAGGTAAATGAAGTCAGGGGGAATTCGTCGCTTATAAATCCGCTAACCACTACTAATATGCTATTTGTCAATGGAAAGTTTGGTCAAGCACTGGAAATGCGAGGTGAATATAGAGAGTCAATAGAGATAATGAATTCCCCCGAGCTTAACCCGAAGCAATTCTCTATTTCATTCTGGATGCAGTCTACAACGATAGAGCCTTATGGACATATCGTTTCTCATAGCAACAGAGCTCAAACATCTGGCTGGCAATTTGACGTTTTTAGAAGTGGCGGCGACGGCCAACCTGGTTCCGAAGTTGCAACTCTTCGTTTTGGAGTTTTCAACACCAACGGGACGCTCTTTTCCCCTGCTCAAGTTCAAATCCCAACAGAGAAGTTTACAATGATAACCGGCAGTTTTGATGGTTCAAGAGTCAGACTGTACATGGACGGACTGCTTGTTGGCGAAACAGAATTTCTAGGCGATTATAATGCAGATCCGGGATTGCCGTTGAGGATTGGATCTGCAGCCTACTGCTCATCATGCAACAGATGGTCAGGTATTATTGACGAGCTTCGGATGTATGACCGAACACTTGGCGAGGATGAAATCAAGCAGCTATTTGATATGGCAGATGTCCCATTTGGCTTGATTGGTCATTGGAAATTTGACGGTGACACAAAAGATGTCTTCCAGAGAAATGACGGAACGACCATCACCATGCTCACAAGCATGGTCTTTGCCCCAGACGGCAGGCTGTTTTTCACTGAAAAAAACACAGGAGCAATAAGAATAATGACGCCTGAACAAAAGATCCTAGACAACCCGTTTGCAAGTGTAGACGATCTGTATGCTAGCTGGGAGCAAGGAATGCTTGGGCTTGCCATCGATCCTGATTTTAATATCAATCACCACGTATACGTATATTATACCGCCGTCATAGACATTGAAAATGGTAGCGGCGGCAAAATCATCAACCGTGTTTTAAGATTCACCGACAATAACAACACAGGCACTGACCCTACAGTAATAATGGATAATATTCCTGCTTCACGTGGCTATCACTCGGGCGGTGCTATGGCCTTTGGTCCGGACGGCAAATTGTACATCACAGTTGGTGATGCTACTGAGCACATTTTCGCCCAAGATCCATCCATAGTGATAGGTAAGGTATTGCGCGTAAATAAGGACGGTACAGTACCGCAAGATAACCCCTATCCAAACTCACCTGTCTATACAATGGGACACAGAAACATGTATGGTATTGCATTTGATGATGACTGGACAGGTCTGGTTACTGAAAACGGCGACGTTCGCTATGATGAAATAAACCTCATAACAAAGGGCGGGAATTATGGTTTTCCTACTTCCCAGCCGGCCAACCTGCCTCCTGAGCGAGCGAACGACTCATCAATCAAGCCACTGAGAAGTTACTGGGATACAATAGCACCAACACAGATGATTTACTATGAAGGCGATGCAGTGCCTGAGCTCAAAGGGATGTTTCTATTTGGCAGTTTCACAGGCGATATCTATGCTCTTAAGCTGAGCGAGGACAAAAAGAGCATAGTTGAAGAACTGAAGATAGAGCTTTCACACTACCCATTCGTACCTACGGTTGGAATCGCACAGTCACCTGACGGGAAGATATACTATGGCGGCTACCAAATATACACACTTGATTCCATAGGCGAAAGAGAGCAGATACTCTTTCCGATAGAGGTACACTCCCCTTCTGCAGTCAACATTGGAGAAATCAGCGTTAATCAAGAGCAAAAAAGGATAGTGATAGATGCAAACGTGAATGGCACCGTTGCTCCTGATGCCACTCTGACCATACGAATACCAAGGAGCCTTTTTGACAATGTAACTACTGTAACAGTCGATAGTCAGCAGGGTCCTAGTGCAGTTGAATTTAACATCATTGAATTTGGCCCTGACTACGCTACAGTCAGTGTCAATATCGGATCTCATGCTCCAAACGCAGGCGGCGGTCTAAAGCTCACAATATACTAAGATCAAACATCCTCATCGCCTAGCTTCAAGACAGTTGCTAATGAGCGGTTATTATGTTGGTGCTGCTGCATCTGCTGGTACTGCATGTCTCGCCAGGATACTTGGGGAGCAAGCCTGAAGTATAAGGCCAAAAAAATGCCTTATAAGATGGCTGGAGCGGGCGGTGCTCCTGGTACCAAACGGTACAGATCCCCTGCTAGTGTCAGAATGTACAGGTAGCCATCTGGCCCTGTTTCAATATCAGTAATGCCGCCGGAGAATCCCCCACCAAATATTACTGCATTTAGCTCCTCATTGTTGTCGGCCACCAAATCTTCCAAGCCAGGAATGCCTCCTAGGTCAAGCCCAGTCCTGTTGCTGTTGATAGGGAAGAAGTACAAGTTGGCGTTGTTATAATCGCCTACAAACATGTTGTAAGTGTATCTTTCACCAAGGCTCGAAGAGTTGAATATTTCCAAATCAGTGACGCCCTGAGATTGTAGCCAGCTGAAAACGGGGTCGGCATAATGCGATCCTTGAAACTGCACAAGATCTTCTGTAGTGATTCCTTCTCTCCCAATAGGCCCCATCACCTTGTTCCATCCGCTATTAAAGCCTGGTAGAACAATATTTATTTCATCAAATCCCGCAGGACCGTTTTCAGTGTCCCAAAGGATCCCTGTTAGCGGATCAAAGTCAAAACCAAAGCTGTTTCGTATACCATAGCCATAATACTTACTAAGATCCGCTCCTCCGCCCGATAAGGCAATTCCTTGTCCGTTTCCATCATAATCAACTCTCAGTATGACAGATGTATCATCGGGTGGAGGACCTTCCAACACATTTTGGAGCATCCCATCTCTGTTGAGATCCCCTATCACCGCGTATAGCATGCGATCAGGTCCAATTTTTATCTTACCGCCATCATGGTTGGGTCCGGGTTCGCCGGGCAGATCGAGAATAAGCTGCCCTCCAGTCATGTTGCCTGTGCCGTTCAATTCGTATCTGTAGAGCCTGTTTTTCACTTGATCTCCAACGGGCTCAGTATAATATAGAAACACCGTCTTAGTTGTGGTACTAGTAGTTGTGTTTGCGATAGCCACTCCAAGCAATCCTCGCTCGCTGTTGTTTACAACAGGCACTTGAAGTATTGGTTGCGGCTGGAGGATGCCGTTTGATACAAGGTGTACTCTGCCGTTCTCTTTTTGTGTTATGATGATGTCATCATTATCCAAAAATGCCATGCTTGTAGGCATTTCTAGGCCTGTGATGACCTTTTCAACTCTTATGTTAGGATCAGATATGGTTGGTGGAGATGGGTCGGGCAAAACTTGAAATGTACTATTAGAATTACTGCTGCTGAGTTGAGCAGGGATAACATTATTATTCTCGTCCCCAGATAGAGATGCTTTCTGCACGAGCTTGTTATTGTTTTCATGTACTTCCCAAAAGCTGAAAGCTATTGATTGGCCTGTGATAAGTAGTGCTGCTACCATCAAAAAAAAAATTATTGTCTGCTTTCTTTCCATGCACAAGTGATTATCGATTTCTGGTTATTATATATTGTAGAGGACGATAAGGTACTGAAAAACTCGAATCGCTCATGAGGGTTTTATCTAGAAGAATTTTAATAATTCAGGGCTACGTTACGCTCTACCACTGTTGTTTTAAGAGAGTATTTTTGTCGATACACGATATCGAAATTCGTATCTTGTTGTGACAGGCAAAATATCAATATTGGCAATGCAAGGAAATCATTTCGAGTCTTGCGCTTCATGTATATGTGTTATAGCTCATCGACGATCAACTGACAAAAAGCTAAAAACGCTTATCATAAACAAATACCTGAAATTATATTACATTAAAGACGAATTGACCATTTATTAAAGGCAAGTGACAAACGCAACTATGCTTTCATAGATGAAAATCCGGGGATTTGATATAACTCCTTCTACTATTGGCCTCCAATCATGCTAGACTGCCATATCATCTGTTGAACAATCATTGAAATATTTAGGATAGGACAAAATGTGGAAGATCCTGCAATCTGGTTTGACTATACTCCAAGAATTTGCTTCAGAAGCGCACGATAGTCAACTTTTTCTTTTTTGCTTCCTGGTGATGGCAGCTCAAAGATGAGAGGAATAGGCCTCTTTGCCCTTAGGCTTGTAAGCTGGTAGCGAATATCTTTTCCTATGTCGTCGCTCAAAAGCACCAGCCCAATTCCACTGTTTTCGTCCATCTTATTGATTTCAGTGAGCGCTTGTGCAGATGTGTCCACCTTGACTCCTTTCACACCTGCCAGCTGGAAACTGGTGACAAAAACTCGGCTGCCTATGGCAACTATCTGCATCGTAGTCCTCCTTGGTTCGCCTTTGATTTTTGTCCCTTTTTATTCCTTTTGAGCCACGACTCAGAAAACGACTTTTATACTGACACTTATTACATCAGGTGACTTGGCTGCAACAAAATCTGCGATTCTGGTGGTTATGATCGGTTCACTAAGCTGTGGTGTTTTGGCTGTCTTCCTGTCGCTGATGATAGGACTGTCGCTTATCATTGCCATACCGGGCTTGGTGATTGGGGCATTTTTCGCTTTCAGGTATGCTATGTATGATAAGAGTAAAGCTCGTAAAGAAGAAGAAGAACGAGAGCAAAAGCGCAAAAGAAAAAGGCGCAACCGCTAGCTCAGAAGCATGATGTATATTAGTAATGCAGCCAAGCATGCAAACAAGAGTATTGTTGCCTTCCATATTCCGAAACTGGCCTTGTCACTAATATCCCACATACCTCCTCTCCCAACGTTGCTTGGTCTATACCGCCGCTTGATTTCCTCGTAGCTGTACACCGTCCCAAAATCTGCTGATGGCGTCCATCTTGTCCTAGTCCCACGCTTTTGTAAGGTATTGCTGTCATAATTCTTCCTTGCCTGCTCATCTGAAAGCACTTCATATGCCTCGATTATCTTCATGAACTTTTGCTTTGACTCCTCAGAGTTCTTATTCTTATCTGGGTGATGTTGTAATGCCAAATTGCGAAAAGATTTCTTTATTTCAGCCTGACTGGCATCAGTGGAGATTCCTAGTATCTCGTAATAATTTGGCACCGCTACTAATCTTCGCAGAAATATAAATAAATATTTTTTGCTAGTGACTACTGCGCTCTGCGCGCCTTTTCAAGGCATCATTCATATCCTGAAAGCCTTGCCTGATATCTGTATCAAGGCCTTTTCCAAAAACTATAGTGAACAATCCATCGAACACCTCGCGCTGGATAAATCGTACGCGCTCTGGCTGCAGCTCCTCGATAGTGAAAATGTGCTCAGCGTTTAAAAAGCCTGGAAGAGAACCTTTGCCAAACCATCTAAGCTCGCGTCCTTCTTCTACCTTGGTAATCCTAGGCGAATACTTTCTCTTCTTTCCACTGTGGGTTTCAATATAAATGTCAATCTTGCTGAGTTCTGTCGGAAGACCAATTATCTTCTTAATAAAGGGATTCCATTGCTCGTAAGTAGCGAAATCGATCAGAATTCTCCATACAATCCTAGGGTAACTGTTGATTTCTATTTCACTACGAACCTCTTTCACATTGCTATTACTTTAAATCCATTTTATAATTAGTTTCTGCTTACGAATTCAATCCTAATCTGGTTCCCTTGCTCTAATACAATGTCACGAAAATCTCCTTCAGTATGAGGGGCTCCATTAACATATACCTTTGTGTCATATTGCAATAGATCGTTTCCTAACCAGTAATATAGAAAATGTCCAAGTGTAAAGTCATACGGTCTGCTGTATCTTACCTGAATTACGTTTTCCACAACAGTATGCACGGGGCGTATACAATCGTCTTTGATACCAACCCCTTTTGGAACAAGAGCAGGAAAGCCATCCTCTATTACAGTAATCGGAACGGATAGCTGAAAAGGCTGAGATTCTGGATCGTCTATGCACTGGTTAACCGGATCTTGAGATCGGAAGTACGTCGTAAAGGCAGAGGTGGCAAGAACGGCACCACCGATCAGCCCGGCGAGTATCAACATTGAAAAAAATAGACTTCTTGGTTTTGACCCTTCGAATGCCATTGGCATAATTGATAAAATAAAACCCTTAAGCTATATCCTGCTTCCTATCCCAGTACTTCATACTTTGGCGAACTGCCCGTCGCCTCAAGCCACATTAGCATCCTTGCGGGAGCTGAAGATGAAGTTAGCCAGATCAATACGCCCGGTACTGCAGCACAAACTAAGATAGTGAGGATAATCAGCCAAACGGCCGTCATTTTTTCAACCATTGATTCAATTCACTTTTATCTGCCTATATAAGTTTTCAAGCAGAGATCGGCATCTGGACATGCTCATTTTTCGACTGTTGCTAAGCTATTACGTTTCTTGTCCAGGTTCCTTCTTCTTCATATGTTGAATCTTCTTCTCATCAAACGATGTCAAAGATTTAGATTAAACAGTCTGTATCTCCGCATTTGCAAGTTTTTGAAATCTGATGATTCATTGGTGGAGCGAAGGATTTAGGCATGTGAAGTAGCGACCTAACTTGTCATATCAGTGTAAAATTAAAAAGAAACCGTCTTAAGGAGGGTATGAAAAACCTTGCCCAAGGACTGATTGCTCAGATATACACTGCAAAAGATGGATTGTCATAATCCCGGATCATTGACTAAATAAAAATAGTGATTCACAAATCATTTACTTCTTAGTTTTCATAGTCTGGGTCATAAAATGAAAAGTGTCTACGACTTCTATGTTTTCTTATATTTTTCTTGACTACTGCTGATGTAGTGTTTGACAATTCATTAATGCTTACACACTAACCACCAACAACAATCAATATCGTTCTTCTCCCCGGGCGTGCATAGTTATATCCCTAATAGTTTGTTTTCGTTAAGATGTGATTGACATGTCGGCTTTCTAAAGCCATGTAGCATTATATGTACATTTAACAGATCCATTACATTCTTACGTGTACACTAGCCTATAGGCGACACGCGTATGACGACAAGCTCAGATAAATTTAATGTCAAAACACTAGAGGACTCAGTAAAATTTTATTTGCCTAGGGTTGAAGGCTATTTAGAAATAGTACGAGGTATGGCATCTAGGTATGGTGGTATGTCACTAATAGAGTTCGACGGTTACTTTGAAGGCAAATTTGAGCCGGTCAAATATACGAAGGTAGAAATCCACACCAATGATATTGACGAACAATGCATGATGAAAGCTGCTAACGATATTCGCATTGCACTAAAGCAAAAAAGCCTTGCCTTTGAATTCAACAACAAGTTAATTCTTGTGAGTGAGCCATAACTTTTGGGAAATTATTCCTTGCATCATAATCGTTTCTATAACAAAAAGAACGTAAAGCAACCATTAACTCAATTGAGAGGAGCTAACGCAAGGATATATGAGATCAAGTGGACAAGACGCGTAAGAAGAGAGATAGATGCCATAATATTTGAGGAGAACAACCCATTCTCCAACGCAAGGAGACCTCAAAGATCATGTTTTATTTCCTTCTCAAGACAAGCCGAATTGTCTTAGAAAGTATGCTATCTCCCTTTCCTTTAGCTATAGTCGGAGCAATTACAGCAAACAGTATACCAAGACCAGTAGCAGTAGATGTCAAAGATATAACATAATTATTTACGCTCCATAACTGCCCTGACCAAACTTCTACTAGGATACGGATCGCTATTGTAAATAGACCCTGCCCTGTGCCAATAATGACCAATAGCTTGCCTAGATTGACCCTATTTGCTGCAAAAAATCCTGCTCCAAACAATACTGTAGTCCCCCCAAGCTGAGCCAATAGTGCCAGAACTCCTATTGGTGCAATTAGATATTGCCAGAAGTCCCTTAGACCATCTATGGCAACAATCTGGTTTTGTATCAGATTATAAATTGCAATATTTGCCTTGTAACCTGAGGATATGAACAAGATGCCTGATACAAATGCAATAGCAGCTGCTGCTCTATTCCTCGTTGCACTATATCTTAATGTTTGCAGGCGATCATATGATGAACTTGGCTTAACCTTCCGCTCAGGGAGGTATCCGATTGCTGTTAACACATCTTTCATCTTTGAATACGTATAGTTTGCACGTACCTCAAGCTCAGTTATCCTTAGTCGAATCCTCCCTTTCCTGTCTACTGATTCAGCAAGAGTTTTCGGTATGTAGTATTTATTCAGAACGATAAACCCCTTCTTTACGAATAAATAGTCTGCGAGTATTGAGCGTAAAAAGCCTACCTTCTTGCCGTCAAGGGCATATACCGGTCTATTCATAAGCTGAGACCAGTCAGAGAAGGGGTCATGGTCTGACATTTCAATAATTAAGAAAGTGTATCCGGTGTATTAACATTAAAGATCACATGTTTTTAAATGGGGATTACTGAGGACCACCCCTGTTGAGTGGTGAACTCATAAAATGATGGTCTTTGCACCCATACACGGTGGTAGTACAGCCTCTCTATTCTTCTCGGACACCATCTCTAGGTCATCCCATAATTACTAAATATCATCCTGACTCAGGAGTTACGAGAGTGAAATTACGAACAACACCTACAACTATGCTATTGTTATCTCTACTATTTATTACGGCTGTAAATACTATTTCGCTTCACACTGAGGCGCAGCCCTCTAGCTATAGAGAGAAATGCATGCCATAACATGAAAAATACGTGAAATGACTACGTCAACTTAGAAATTCGACTGCTTGTTAGACTCGATTCGATGATCATTTCGAAGTAAATTTACGATAAAACCCTGACCGAGAAGGATTTTATAGAGGTTACATTAGTTAAATATATAGCCGACCACATGCTTCCCTTTGAAGGGAAGCTAATAATTTCGATGTTGCAAACAGACAATTCCAATAGAACTAATGTAAATGTTAACCATGATAAACAACGATCTGATGAACTTTCATCAGCATCAGAGTTTTTTAACGGTAAGACCATACAAGATAGAACTGGTTTCAGTCCTAAAAGGGGACTTGCCTCATACTTAGGTTACTGCTGCACATCCCTTTGGTTCATTTTTAGTCTACTGCATCTGAGAATCATCGTCGAATTCTTTACTCATATCGTAGTGTCAAATTCCATTACACTGCCTAAGAGGGCGAGGATAGTATCATTCGGTGTGCCATTTTTGTTTTTTATCTTGCTGGTCAATTTACCTATCTCTGCTTTGGGACAAGAGGATGATGCCGAGGAAGCAGCTGAAGATGAGGAAGCAGCTGAAGATGAGGAAGCAGCTGAAGAAGAACCTCCAGCTCCGCAGGAACCTCCAGTTGATCCTTTTAGAATACCTGCAGACGATGAGCCACCCACGGTAGATGATCCAAATCTCGAAGCAGAGGAAATGGTTGTTGGTTTGTTAAGGCCAACAGCAATGGCCTTTCTAGATGATTCTGGCGATGATATCATAGTGACTTTTAAGGACAATGGTACTGTACGGAGGATAATTGATGGTGTGCTTCAACCAGAGCCGCTAATCGATGTTGCAGTTGCAAACAATAACGATACTAACGAAAGGGGCTTGCTTGGGATGGCTGTAGCCGAGCAGAACGAAACTACTACGTATGTCTTTCTTTACTATACCGAGTCTGGAGACGGAGAGGATGGCAGTGATGCCCAAGGAGTAGTGCCAGTTGGCAACCGTCTTTACAGATACGAGTTGGTAGAGAATGCTGATACTGGTTCAGCTGAACTCATAAATCCTAAGCTCCTATTAGACCTTCCGGCAAGACCAGGTCCTCGTTACAACGGCGGTCCCCTGTTGGTTAGTCAGAACCAGAGTGAAACAATTGTCTATCTTATGATAGGAGATTTGGATCACCGAGAGAGTCAGTCTCTGAATTTTGAGGATGGACCGCCACCAGATGGAACAGGCGGCATACTTGCAGTTGACGTTGAAGGCAATCCATTACCAAATCCTGTACTTGTTGCGCAGGTTAATGGTGAAGAAGAAGAAGAAGAAAATGGGGAAGAAGAAGATATTGGAATGTTACCGTACTATTATTCCTATGGCCTACGAAACGCCTTTGGCATGGACTTTGACCCCCTCACAGGGTACCTGTGGGATACTGAAAATGGACCGAATGAATTCGATGAGATCAATCTTGTGCTGCCTGGATTTAATAGTGGCTGGGCAACTATCCAAGGACCATCTTCAGCACCAGAGAATGAGGGAGCTGACCCAGAAGAAGATCTAGTGGACTTCGGCGGAACAGGGGTTTATAGAGAGCCAGAATTTGCATGGCAAAACACAGTAGGTGTTACAGCGATCAAATTCCTAAATTCCACAGCATTAGGGGAGGAATATGAAAATGATATGTTTGTTGGAGATATAAACAACGGCAGGCTATATCATTTTGAGCTAAACGAAGATAGAACAGGCCTACTTCTTGAGGGGGTGCTTGCGGACCGCGTGGCCAATACAGTACAAGAGCTGGATAGTGTGATATTTGGGACAGGATTTAGAAGCCTTTCAGATATCGAAGTTGGACCTGATGGGTATCTTTACTTATTGTTGTATGGCCCCGGAAAGATATTTAGAATAGCTCCTGCTGATGCAGAGGGTTGAAATAGTGAAGAAATCAAAACTTAAACTGCTTTTGCCATATTAGCAAAAAAGTTTTGCGTGGAGATTATCATTAGGTTACTTTATAATTTCCTCAGGGTTAACTGTAATTTCTTGTTTTTGTTTGGAGTTCGTTCTTCTCCCCCGATTTTGAATGTTTATCCTCAATAAAGATATTTCATCTTGTTTATTCTTATCTTGCTTGTTTTAAGCGTCTTGTAAACCCTTATTACTTGGCGACCACTAGCAGTCTGTTAGTTTATAAGCTCTTAGTGTCTCAATATTGACTTCTAGTCTTTAGAAGGAGAAGTCAAAAATTGAATCTCAAAAGGCATCATGATTTACATTGGCACCAAAAGTTGTTTCTTAATTATAATTGAGCCAAAAGCGTTAAGCAGATAAAGGCAGAGCAATAATTGTTTAATATAAGCTCGGGTTACCAAACCAGTATGCCAGGAGCCTATGTTATGATCAACACACTTCCGGGCATGGAAAAGCCAGTCCTTGACAGGATAGCTCAGATACCCGGCGTCGTGTCAGTCGAGGGTGTCTATGCCGAATTTGATCTGATAGTGAGAGTGGACGTTCCATTGGGCAATACAGTAGAAGTTGTA
>DASUUV010000042.1:0-9856 GCA_036373895.1 Nitrososphaera sp.
CCACAAAAGAAGCTTCAGAAAGATAGCAAAATTCTGGCCAGAAACTTCTCAATCTACAAGGTATTCTAGTATGATACTATTTTCACCATTGATAATATAGTAGGCACTGAGGGGCTATTAGATGCGGGTAGGAGAAAAGAAAATACAAAAAATCACCAACAATAGCTACCAAGAACTCAGTACACGAATAGTCGTCTTTCACTTGCTAACTATAATATTATTATAGTGGCAGTAGCAGTGTATAATGCTTAGCAGCTGTCTTTAATCTGGGTAGACCAATCGTATTGAGAACATTTAACATATACTGCATCCAATCACCAAGACTTAATATCCTTGTCAATCCGCCTATTACTCTAAAGTGCGGTCATGGTCTAGCTTGGTTATGACATGGGCTTCCCAAGCCTATAACCCGGGTCCGAATCCCGGTGACCGCAATTTTTTTTATATCAGTTCAAACGCAGATGCAGAAAAACAATGAGACAAGAAGACAGATACAATGATGACTTTTCGGAAGGAGGAAGAACAAATACCAGATAGTGTTTCATTGATAACCACTTTGAATACTAAATAGCACTAGTCATAATCAGGTATCAGCCGAGCATCACACCAGATGAAGAGAAGATGATGAAAACAAAACTCTATTTCAGCGTAAAGCTCTTTCCGCTCCTAAATGCTATCGCCCTTGCCGACGATCTGTCCCGTACTCCACGCCTGTTGGCATCAGTATTCTGCGGTAATGACGTTCCATGTTCGTCTACTATCTCAATACTAACACTATCTTTGAATTTCATTTTCAGCATACGGGCAATCTGTATTGCCATAGTGATATTGCCGTCGCCTATTTTCACGACTTTTTTTCTTGACTCTATACCGCCAAGCATAGCCGCGACGTGATTAATTGCGTCCTGAGGCGAAGATTCGACAACTGCACTTGCGATCTCATGATACAGGTAGATAGCAGATATTCCGATCCTGCTGCCTGGATCTATTCCTATGATCAGTTGATCATCTATTACCCGTTCGCCTATGATGCTTCGCAGGATCTTTGCCTTGGCAATTGCGGGGTATTTTTCAAGTTCAGTATCAATCATGACGATGCCTTTCTTATTTACAATGCCAGCCTCATCCTGCGTGGTAATAATGACTTTGGCATTTGATACTGCAGCTTCCTCTGGCGATAGCGAATCAAACTGTAGCTCCATTAGCCTAAGGGCACATATTATATTATAGTATGGACGGCCGCGGACAGTTGCTACTGTGATCTTTCGATATGAAAGCTCCTCCTCGGTCAGGGGCGTTTCATCAATATTGAGTTTAAGCAAGAAGTGCTTTTAAAGCTTATGGATTAGCTGGCTGGCTTGCCATCTGAGGTATATTTCCTGATCTTGGCTGGTTGATGGACGGAGGAGGAGGAGGAAGAAGAAGAAGATGGTTGTGACTTTGTTTCCACCTTTTGTGTAGTCACTGGCAGAGTAGTAGTGTCACCCAGAACTGCCTGGACTATATTATCAACCGTTGCGTCAAATGATGCTTTAATGTTCTTCCTAATGTTGGCAAGGTTAGCTCTTCCAATCTCACCTATTTCTTCTGACTCAGCCTCGGCCTCTGCTTTGGTGCTATCCACTATTTGCTTGGCTTCCTCGTTTGCAAGAGTGATTATTTGTTGCTTTAGATTCTCAATTTCTTCATCAGAGTGGGCAATTATGCGCCTTCTCATTTCCTCGACGCGGCCATACATCCCGTCGATATCATTTTCAAGCTCAGATAAAGCACTGACAATAGTTTCGACTGCAGAATATGAAGTTGGTGGCGGAATGTCAGTGTGCGCCGTCTTTCCCTTTGCCAAGATATCTGAAATCAAAAGTAGTAAAGAGGGATATTAAAACTAAGTGCTATGTGGCAAGGCTAAGTATGGCCTGCGCCATATCTCCCTTGCTCTCAGTCAGGGCCTGTACCGCCTTTTCCCTAGAAACATTAGCCTGTTGCATGACAAGTATAACATCCTCTTCCTTGAATGCAGGGACCTCACGCTGTTTTTCTTCAATGTCTGATGCAATAACTTGAAAGATAGTGCTGTCCTTGCCCTTCATTTCGATTACCTGCGGCTTGATGAGGTAAAGCTCTTTTGTCTCAGTCTTGATAATCACTTCTTCTACATTATCCATCGTCTTCATGTCAAGGCCCATCTTATCGAGCATGCGCCTCATTTCACGGTTGCCGCGCATCATATATTGTACCTCGATTACTCTGTTCTACCTTTTATTCCTTGTCGAACCTTTACTGCTACGCCTTTTCGATATTGTTTCATCAGTCTTGAGGAGAACATTGCAATGCCTACAGCTATCACCCTTCTGCTACTATTATCACTACCGCCACCACTGCTATTGCCATCAATGACTGCGACGTCTGATCCAACTTTGATGTTAGAACCACACCACTTGACATGCTTGCAGAAAAGCGACCGACCTTCGCTTACAAACGGCACGGCCTCCTGCACAGGCATAACACAGTTCTCCCAGAACTGCTTACTATTCTCAAGCAGATACTGGGCGCCTATAATGGTAAGTGCAAGCCCGCCATCGGTTCGCAAAGTTACGGCCAGTCTGCCACCTATGCTAAAGTTCTTTATTCGGCCAGTCCGCCTTGAAAAGTCGAATTGGATATCAGCCGGCAGGGCATCTGAGACTCCTGCTCCAAATAAGGCATCGACGTGCCTGTGTACTTTTTCTCTTGGATCCATCGGGAGAGGATTCAACTTGGGATAATACTTTCTATATACCACATAAATGTAATTGCATTTGCAGCCGGTATCTATATAGATTCAGGGTACGAATATATAGAACGCCTAGAAGATCTGGTTCATTGAATAAAATGTATAGCGAAGAGGAAGGCAATGGTAAACGCCTTTCACAAAGCGAAGAGACTAGAAAATTGCAATACACTGGTGGCTCTTCTTACATTGTATCTTTACCAAAGAAGTGGATTCAGGACCTAGGCTTGAAACAGGGAGACCATGTCGTAATTTTAAGGCAAGGCAATTCTACACTCCAAATAGCACCAGCCTCAAAGAGACTCATCAAAGAACAAAAGGAAGCAACAATTGAAGTCGGCAAGGATCACAACCCGTATTTTATTGCGCGTAAACTGATTGCTCTCTATTTCCTTGGCTTTAACGTGATCAATGTTGTTCCCAAGGAAGATAGATTGCTTGTGGAGCAGAGAGAAGTTATCAAGAGCATCATAAGGCGCGTCCTTATGGGGACGGAGATCATTGCCGACTCAGCCACAGGCATTACCTTGCAAGTGCTTATCAATCTACTTGATTTGTCCGTCGATACAGCATTCAAGCGAATGTTGCTTATTGCCAAGTCTATGTATCGTGACACTCTTCTCTCTCTGAGAGAAAATAATGTCGAGCTTGCACAAGAAGTAGTGAAGTCTGACGATGAGGTTGATAGATTCAGCTTTTACATAGTGCGGCAGTTGAAGATAGCGATCAGGAACGAATATTTGTTGAAAGAGATAGGGCTTGAGGAGCCGCGCAACTGCCTTGGATACAGGCTGATAGCCAAGTCAGTCGAGCGGGTGGCAGACCATGCAGTAACAATAGCCAAAGATGTTATAGAGATACGACAACCACTCAACAAAGACATTGTGGATAAAATATCTAACATGAGCTATTTTGCTCTTGAGGCGCTCGATGACTCATGTTTGTCAATGTTTAAGCGTGACTATGAAGCTGCTGATAGAGCTATTGAAAAGGCCCGTAAGATAGATGAGATGGAAAAGGCGATACTGCGCGCAGTGTCTAAACCTCGAGATGTCAATGAACTATATAGAATCAAGCTGATAACGGAGAACGTTCGCAGGGTTGCAGAATATGCAAGCGACATTGCAGAAATAGTGATCAATATGACAGTTCAGCAGACTCTGAGAAAAGGCTAAATCCGCCCCTCACATATTTGAACTCAAATGTCCTTCTGCGAGCTTTGCGGGCACCAGACTTTTGAGAAAAAGATGGTGATAGTAGATGGCACAGTATTCAATGTTTGTATTGCATGCTCAAAACGAGGAAAGCCCTATGTACCGCCGCAGATTGCAGTCAAGAAGAAAAAGCTACTTGCAGTAAAACCGCAGAAAAAGATTGAGCTAGCAGATGAAACTATTCTTACACCTAATTTTGCAAGGCTGATAAGAGAAGCCAGAATGAAGATGGGTCTGACACATGAACAGCTCGGCATGAAGATGAACGAGAAGGCACAGCTTCTCAAAAAGTTTGAAACAGGCTCTCTCAAACCCGACGAGATATTTGCAAAAAAGCTGGAACGCTACCTGGGGATCAAGCTGTACGTCAGCACTAATAGCGATGAGGAATAAATGGCAAATTACAGAAAGGCTATTCTCATAACATATCCTATAGAGCAGGCAATAAATGAAGCAATATCGCTTGCAGATGCGGCTGGCTATTCAGTCATCAAGACTGTGACCCCACGTCAGATAGCAAAATCAAGATTTGGGATTGGTCGTGGGAAGGCAGAAGAAGTAAAAGAGATTGTCAAAGAGATCAAGCCGAATGTCATCATATTTGACGAGACGATTAAGCCAACTCAGATATACAATCTGGCAAGCTTGTGCAAGGTGGAGATAATTGATAGGGAGCGATTGATCTTGGAAATTTTTGAGCGGCGAGCAAGTACTACTGAATCGCATATCCAGATCAAGCTTGCTCAATTTCGCTATGATATGGCAAGGGCGCGTGAAAAGGTCAGACTTGCAAGAGCGGGAGAGCAACCGGGATTCTACGGCCTTGGCAAGTATGAGGCTGACATCTATTTCCTGGATATAAGGAGACGAGCTGCAATGTTAAAGAAAAAACTTGAAAAAGAGGAAACAAGGCGGCAGTTGCACAGGAACCAACGGGCAAAGGTCGGCCTGCCGACAGTATCGCTTGCTGGCTACACTTCCGCCGGCAAAACTACACTGTTCAACAAGATGACAGGCGAGACCAAAGTTACTGGACAAGGTATCTTTACTACCCTTTCTACGTTTACTCGGGCAATAGACCTGCAGGGCGGCAAAGTGTTGCTAAATGACACTATTGGCTTTATCAGCAAACTGCCACCGTATATGATCGATGCATTCAAATCAACTCTTGATGAGCTGACCTATGCAAGCCTTGTACTTTTGGTGCTTGATATAAGCGAGCCGGTTGATGAAATTAGAAGAAAATTTGAGAGCTCTCGTGACGTAATAAACGAGTTTGAGGTGCCAGACACAAAGATAATTTATGTTCTTAACAAGGCCGACCTGACCACTGTTGAAGATGCATATCACAAGGCCGATCAACTTGGCATTTTGGACAGCAATCGCTTGCTTGCAGTATCTTCCAAGACAGGCTATAACATTGATCAGTTGAAAAATCTAATGATGTCAATACTATTTGAAACTAAAAAAGTCAGAGGCAAATAAGAGATTAGCGCTTAACTGAGGAGGAGGAGAAAGAGAAGGATGAACATATCAGTACTCAGGATTGGCCATAGGCTTGTGCGTGACGACAGGGTGACTACCCATGCTGCGCTTGTTGCGCGGGCATTTGGTGCGGATATGATATACATGACAGGCATCCTAGACGGATCTATCAATGATAGAGTTGCAAGTGTATCCAAGAGATGGGGCGGCAGGTTCAATGTCGAGATCATAGAGGATTGGAAAAGTCTTGCAAAAGCTTGGAAAAAGGAAGGGGGCAAAGTGGCTCACCTTACAATGTATGGCATCAATATCGATGATATAGCCGAAAGGCTGCGCAAAGAAAGCAAGATACTGGTAATAATTGGTGCAGAGAGAGTCCCTCAAGAAGCGTACGGCCTTGCCGATTACAATATTGCGATCGGCAACCAACCTCACTCTGAAATTGCTGCATTAGCAATTTTTCTAGACAGGACATTCAAAGGTAAGCAATTTAAAAGGGCGTTTGCTGACGCCAATCTGAAAATAGTGCCGACTGAAAAAGGAAAAAAATTGCAAGAGAATAAGTAGTATAATAATGTTTTTCATTGTGCCATGTCAGATGGCAAGAGAGAGTTACATAACACACTAACCTAGGTCGTTTGCCGCTTCATCGAGATGAGGAAAAATACTCATCATCTCAACTAGCACAGATAGACACAGACATATTGAACAAGTGTATTGTCTGGGCATACATCATTGCTACTGTTTCATTAGGCTCACTATTGCTTTGGCGACCTCTGACCTGCTGAAGAGCAGCTTTATCGCATCATCCTTGCGCTTTTTGCGGGGGTTCAGCTCTATGATGTTCAGATTGCTGTTTATCAGAAATTCAAGGTGAAGCGACTTTCTTATAATGCTTGCATTTCTTATGCCAAATCGCTTACCGACAAGACTGTCCGGGTTTGAGGGGTCAAGCGATGATAGCCGTATAACTGCGCCTACAAATGAATCAAGCAGTGCAAAGAGTGGATCGGGTTTGTCTTCTTTTTCCTTCATAATGCCCCACTTTACTTTGGTCTCTGTCATTGAGGCCAAGCTATCAAAGCTTTTTACAAACTCGCCAAACATTGATTCCATAGTAACGCCGATTATATGATCTTTTGACCTAACAAACTGCGTCGTTACCTTTTGGTCAGTAAATTCCATTCCATGGTACTTGGCGTACAGCAGCGGCTGACCGTATTTTACAACATAGGCTTCGCAGCCATCTATTTGAGATATAAGGTGCACAAAGTAGTTTTTGGATGTCAGATTCTTGATAGCTGTGTTCATTTTCGAGATTATCATGAGATTGAGAAGATTCCTGACAAAATCGTCGGCGTAGCCGGGAAATTCCCCGAAATCATAAAGAATCTCCTCTACGACCAAGACAGTAACCATCCTATACCCTACACATTAGAATTTTTCTTGTACTAAATGCTACAGATGAGGTATTATATATGTGTCAACGCCGCCGTTTAGTTGCAAATATTAAACGTCTCGTCAGAAGCCGGCTTATTGACTGAGCGGTTCATATTCGTACCTTCAGCCGGTCAGATGGCTAGGAGTAATATTGGCAGATTTATGAAAAAACACAGCATATCCAACTGGTGTCAGCTGATTGAGAAGGCAAACAGCGATATCGAGTGGTATTGGAATGCGGTCAACGAAGACCTTGGCATCGAGTGGTTCAGAAAATATGATAAGACTTACGACTCACAGACAGGCATACCTTGGACAAAATGGTTCTTAAATGGCAAATGCAACATTGTTGTCAATGCAATTGACAGGCACGCCAAAAAGCAACCGGATAAAGTCGCATACATTTTTGCAAATGAGCAAGGTTCAAAGAAAATCACTTACCATGAGCTTGACGAGCAAGTGAGCAGGCTAGCAGATGCGCTGACAACAGCTGGCGTCAAAAAAGGTGATGTCATTGCCATCTACCTCCCTATGACTCCAGAGGCGTTTTATGCGATCTTCGCGTGCTCCAAGATCGGGGCTGTTCACACTACAATCTTTTCCGGGTTTAGCGCGCATGCACTCCACTCCCGCCTTGTTGATTCCAAGGCAAAGTTGCTTATCACCGCCGACGCGGCCAGGCGGCGAGGCAAGGAGATTAATCTTGCAAGCCAGTGGCAAAAGGCAGTACAATGCACAAACGTCTCCAGAATAGTGACGATCGGCGGCAATTATAGCGACTTTGTCAAAAATGCGGGCAGGGCCAAGACGGAGGTGATGGATTCAGAAGACCCGCTGTTTATCTTGTATACATCGGGTACGACCGGCCATCCAAAGGGCACGCTGCAGGTGCATGGCGGCTTTACCATTGTTGCAGCCCAGCAGGCGGCATATCTAATCGATATGAATCCTGAAGATATTTTATTCTGGTATGCAGACATCGGATGGATAACAGGGCAGGTATGGGTAGTATATGGAAGCCCGATAATAGGTGGAACTGCCCTTGTATATGACGATGCTCTCGACTACCCCACAACTGATACATGGTGCAGGCTGATTGAAGACCACAAGGTAAGCATCTTTGGAGCCGCCCCTACTGCAATTAGACTCTTTATGAAAAACAATGTGCAGGCTAGCAGATACGATTTTCAGGCACTTAGAGTTTTGGCTGCAACTGGGGAGCCAATAAACTCCGAAGCCTGGACTTGGTATTTTGAAAATGTAGGAAAAAGACGCTGTCCCTTGATCAACTTATCAGGGGGAACAGAGATCGGAGGCGCAATACTGAGTGTGCTGCCGGTCATGCCACTTAAGCCCTGCACAGTAGGATGTCCCGTCCCCGGCTTTGATGCCGATATTTTTGATGATGCTGGCAAGAGAGTAAGTCAAGGATACTTAGTAATCAAAAAGCCATGGCCCTCCATGACACGCGGACTCTTCGATGGCCCCAGCAGATTCCTCGATACTTACTGGTCAAAGTACAAGGATGTATGGTATCACGGTGACCTAGTGCTTGTCAATTCCGATGGCCTATGGTACATTCAAGGCCGCGCCGACGATGTCATAAAGGTGGCAGGTCATAGAATTGGGACTGCAGAAGTTGAGGCAGCTGCCGCATCTCATCCGGCGGTAGCAGAAGTGATTGCAGTCGGCAGACCAGATGAATTAAAAGGTGAGGCAATAGTTGTGTACATCGTTGTAAAGGATGGTTACAAGGCGTACAACTTCTTGGCAGACGAGATCATCACACGAGTCGAAGAATCGATAGGAAGATTTGCTCGCCCTCAAGAGGTGAGAATAGTGGCCGAGCTGCCAAAGACTAGGACAGGTAAGCTAGTGAGGAGGCTTGTTAAAGCAAAAATTACTGGAGGCAATATTGCCGACCAGGACTTGTCGGCAGTTGAAAACCCTTGGTCGCTTGAGGGCATTTAACAAGTTATTTCTACATGTTTTTGCTTATCAGTTTCAATGGATGGAACCCATATCTGCAGGGAAATAGCTAATCTACATGACAACATTGTCAGCGCCGAGATAGTTGAAAAGGGCGTCTCCATTGCTGCACATGTGAAGTCAGGCATACTTCCAAAGTTGGAAAGACTCTTTGCCCAGACGGAATTTTACATGAATACTCTACAGGCAAATACAGAGCATCTGGGCAGACTACATTATTTGATGGCACATAACGACAGCATGGATCTCTTTTTCTTTCCTATAGTTATCAATGGCAGAAAAATGATCCTAGTTGTAAGGACTTCTGTTCCATACACCCATGAGGAAATAGTTAATAAATTGAGAGAATATGTTGGCAAGCTAAGACCAAGATATCACTAGCCTCCAGATTATTGTAATGGACGCGGAAGCAGAGAAGTTAAAGAGCAATATAAGTGGCAGGATATTATTCCTATCTATGGCCCGTTTACTGCAGCAGCTCTCATTAGATGCAGCAGAAGAGCTTTTCGCAATTTTCTGGCGAATATAACAAGTCTGTCAACTATGGCGCAGCAGTAAAATAGACATAGAAAAGATAAGCATTGGAATCTTGCATGTGTCATAGAGGACTCCAGGCTACGGGTGGTGGGATAGATTTAGTATCTATGTAATTGCTCTATAAATGATTGTTATACCCAGGCACCAAGCTACATATATGTTTCTTATATTACACTTTACCTAGAGAGATATCTGGAACTTGTGTGGAGAAGAGCCCGACCTTATAATGCAACAAGGAAGCTTTATCTTGTCAAACTATCGAGTAGCACGTATACACTGGATGCATACTCAGGATGAGAATGACACAAAGAAAAAGAGTTTCGAACTTCCAGGCAGCAGAGCTCACTATGCTCCGTCGCTTTCATTTACGATTAATCACATGCGGCTTGAGATAGAGCCTCACTTCCAGAGGCATACGATT
>DASUUV010000043.1:0-16821 GCA_036373895.1 Nitrososphaera sp.
AGAGTTACAATAGTTACTGGTTCGGGCCAGGGTATTGGCAAAGCAATAGCTGTTGCACTTGCTAGGAATGGTGCTAAAGTAGTAGTCCTTGCCGACGTTTCTGATCTGATCAGTACAGTATCAAAGGAGATCGAAGCACTAGGATCAAAGGCACTACCTGTAAAGTGTGACGTTTCAAACAGAGAGAGTGTCGAGAACATGACAAAAACAGTACTAGATAATTATGGCACAATACATATCTTGGTTAACAATGCAGGCATCTATCCTTTAAAGCCATTTGCAGAAATAACAGAAAAGGAGTGGGACCATGTATTCAACGTTAACATGAAGGGTATTTTTAACTGCACTCATACAGTGCTGCCTACAATGCGGCGTCAGAGATATGGGAGAATAATCAATATATCTTCTATTGCGGGAGCTGTCATAGGATATGCCAATCTAGTACACTATTCTGCGACAAAGGCAGGTATAATAGGTTTTACAAGATCTCTTGCGTTGGAAGTTGCAAAAGATAGAATATGCGTAAATTCTGTAGCGCCAGGAGCAATCGAAACACCAACGGCCCAGGCTGCAACAGAAGCGATGCCTAAAGAACTGGCTGATCTGATGGTTGCAGCGATTCCGCTTGGCAGGTGGGGAACCCCGGAAGAAATTGCTAATGCGGTCTTGTTCTTGGCAAGCGAGGAATCATCTTATATTACTGGGCAATGTATTGTCATTGACGGTGGTTTGACCGTACAGTGACGGATAATTAGGTTAGCAACATTTACTGTAGGGCAGCAGAGCATTATGTCAATTGTTCATTAGCAACATGCTATAGCAAATTCAAACCCCGCTCACCGTAACTGCTGAGCAGTCATGTATTACGACGTTTTCCCAGACCTGAAAAGGACTGAGCTATAAAGAAGTAGTGTCATCGACTGCAAACCGAAAGGAACCAAAGTGGTTGCGAGAAGTATCACAATTACTGTGCCTAAGAGACCTAGTGGAAAAGCCGCCGGTCCACTTTGTGAAGCTTAGCCAATTGCTTTGCTATCAGAGGTCTTCTTCCTTCGTTATTCGAGCATACCTGTCACCTTATATCCGAGATTTACTACCATATACCAACAAGCTACAAAAAGGCATACTGCACCTACGGGCAATGCAACAAGCATCTAATGGGTATAGGAGATATTTACCCTTCCGAGTGACTGCGACAGAGATGCAAAAATATAGCACTCAGAGGCGTGCCTATCAAAGTAGACATTCCTCCAATGCTAGCAGTAATAAGCTACACAGGACATAAGACATGTCTCGAATCCATCTAAATTGAAGGCATGAAGTTCTTGAAAGTTGAGAGATAATGGCCACAGCAATTGGCAGCATAACAACCTAAAAGAGTCGAATTGGTGTGACCGTGATCTGTGTAGTTTTAGAGATTGAGTCTCTCTCTGTCTCTCTCTCTGTGTGTATGTATGCATCTGCAATCAAGTATTTGCAATCTAATCAAAAACAACAAAAGATAGTTGCACTGCAATGCAATGAAATCTAACTGGTAAAATATCATGATGTTACTCTCTTACAATGGTATGAAGACAACTATATCTGCAATCAAAGCTGATGTCGGTGGAATTGGCGGTCACACTCGCCCAAGCGACGAACTCCTTGACACTATCAGAAATTATGTTACCGGCAGGTCAAAGGACCTGCTGCTCGATTTCTATATTGGTTACACAGGCGATGACATACATATCATAATGACGCATGCACGCGGAAAAGATAATTCTGATATTCACAAATTGGCTTGGGATGCCTTCAAGGAAGGAACAGAGGTTGCAAAGGAACAGGGGCTGTACGGTGCAGGTCAGGACCTCTTGAAGGATGCATTCTCAGGGAACGTGAAGGGAATGGGCCCAGGTGTTGCAGAGATAACGGCCGAAGAAAGGCCAAGCGAAGTGTTTTGCGTAATTGCAGCCGACAAGACTGAGCCTGGAGCGCTCAACTTGCCTTTCTGGAAGATGTTCGTAGATGCTAGAAGCAATACAGGGCTCATTATAAATGAGAATCTGGCCGAAGGCGTCATTCTTAGGATAATGGACGTAATGAATGGCAAGATCGCAGACCTAAAGATGTGGCAGGACAAGGCCGAGCTTGAGGCTGCGCTTATGTATCCTGGAAGGTATGTTGTCCATTCCATACTTTCTTCAGACAGTAAGGAGCAGATAGTGTCGTCATCGACTGACAGACTTCATAACATTGCAGGAACATACGTGGGAAAAGATGACCCGATTGCAATTATCAGAACTCAAAAACAGTTTCCTGCAACCGAAGAGGTTGGCAGTGCATTTGCTGACCCCCATTATGTATCAGGAAACACCAGAGGAAGTCATCATATGCCGTTGATGCCCGTGAAACTAAACTCTCCTGCCAGCATAAATTATGCGCTCCCTATAGTCTCTTGCATAGTCTTCAGCATGCGCAATGGCAAGCTGACGGGCCCACATGACGGCTTTGGTACTGTCGACTGGGATTATCAAAGGATGCGCGCAGCAGAGCGGGCGATGATTATACGCAGCCAAGGTTTCATCCATCCTGCCACCCTTGTCCCAGAAGAACTGGAGTACAACAAAGGTTACCATGCAAGGATGTCTAAACTAACAGAAAGGTTCCGCGATATTTAGCTCGCTGACTTGCTTGATACGAGGCGAGACAATAACAGACATGAGCACATATATTTCAGTCCCGAAACATGATGGAACGCTTCGCGCAGATGGAAATGGCGTACTAACTGTCACATCAAGTGGCGAAATGGCTACGTATACTTTTCAAGCAATAGGTCGAACAAGCCCCAATGGAGGACTTGAGGCGCGTGGCGCTTTGATTATTAGTTCAATGCCGAATGGCAAGCTATCCTTTCTAAATAATACTGTTGGTGTGTTCAAAACTGAGATCGATAGTATGGGAAATACGCATACTCGGACTTGGAGCATAGATCCAGACAGAATAGGAAAGTAACTTGATCTCCTACCAACCACCCTGCTACAATGAAAACAACAGAGTTGCTTTTGTCTGAGCGCGCCAGTGTCTGCAAAGGAGATTGTGCAGCAAAAGTAATCGGTTCAGAGAGCATAGTAGTAGGGTAATCAGGGTTAGGCAATGGATATATGATAAGAGGTTCTTCTACTTCACTCATCCATTCACTAGTTTCTTTTTTGTTGTCGTCATTATTAATATGATAACTTAGCCAAGAGCTTCCTGCCTTTTGGAGTTAAGATATTATAGACTGGATGAAAACCTCTACCACTTTCTGGTTTGCGCTTTTCCCTTCTGATGTATCCTCCCTTTTCTGAGCAGTCGATAAGTGTCTGCCGTAGCCAGTCATCTTTATCTTGTAGAGGAGCTTTCTCACTGACTCCTTTTATATTTTAGCTACCTTTTTGACAATACTAAAAAAAATGAGTAACGTAAGAACTAATATGATAAGAGACGACGATGATAGTAAGAACATCAAGAAGAATAAAGAAGCACACACAGTTAGGCTATTCCTGAGCATTATCGCCATGATGGCGCTGGTAGGCGCGCCCGCCTCAATGGCATTTGCGACTACAACAAGTGTAGTGTCCTCAGAGGAGGAGGACGTTATCGAGACACAGAACACAGCAATCGAAAACTTGACAGAAGACCACAGAGATGTCAACGGCATAGAGTTCACACCGCGCTGGGGTGCAGTCGTAACGATTGAACCCGACACGGAAGGCGTTCTATTTGCAGATTGTAACGATGACGAGTTCGCGGTCGCCAGCCAGTACATCTTCGAGAGCTCCGATGTGGTAGCATCGGAGTCCTTCCCAGTGGCCTTAGTGGGCGACTCGATGACTTGGGTGGTAGTGGTTCAGAACACTCACAACACTGACGACAAAGCTGCCGCGGTAGGCGTTATCTGTGCAGGAGAAAATGATGGCGACGAAGGTGCCGACGACTTGAATATCAGGACAAAGATGACGATCGACAACATAGTCAAGAACTTCATTAGAGTGGAGAACAACCAGATCGTGAACCTCAACAACATCATCAACATAAGACAGCAGATAGTCCAAAATGCAATACAGGTTCTGTCAATCACAGGAAACAACAACACCGTGAACCAGGTGATCAACCAGTCGGCTACTCAGATAGCTGCAGCGAACGTGACCAACCCCGTGGACATCCAGCAAATAATTGACCAGGAAGCACAGCAGCAGGGAGTGATATCAGGAACAGGCAATCAGACCAGTTTAAGCCAGGTAATAGAGCAGGAGGCATTGCAGCAGGCGAACATAACAGGCGGCGTCACAGGCCCTACTACTCTTGAGCAGCTGATAGAACAGCAGGCGGCAGAGGGGGCAAATGTAACAACGGGCGCGGAGGCGGAACTTGAACAGCAGATAGATCAGAATGCGACACAGCAGGCGCTAATCGAGCAGCAAGAACAGCAACAACTGGAGGAAGAGACTGCAATAGATCAAGCAATACAGCAACAGGCTGAGCAAGAGGCGCTAGTCGAAGAACAAGAAGACGAACTGGTAGGCAACAGCACAGGATAACTAAATTTTTTCCTTTCTTTCTTTTTTGAAGTTAATGCCGTGGAAATCCTTAGTCCTTAGTCCAATTCTTTTCCAATCTTTTCCTTTTAACGCTATCATCCTCTCATCCTTTTTCATCCTGATGTCTATGATATATTGGACTCTGGTAAATCTTAGGAACATTCTGACCGGCTATTAAATTAGGGACAGAAAGTGGTTAACGTAGGGACACGGCTGGGTGTTAAATCCGGGACATGAACATATTCCCTCAGTGGGGTATATGTCGCTAGCGATATTCCAACCAAGGCATCGTCTATTGAATTTTCATTATGGGGTCAAGACAAGACCATGGATTATTGCAGATTTACGAAGCTTCTGTCAGTTTTTGCATATGTCAATAATGCAGAATAAACAAACCACTTCTTCAAGCCGTTTGTAGCTGATAGTTTTCTTTCTGTCAAGGAGTCGTGTGCTGCGAGGATCCTTTCAACATCGTTCTTTTAGCGATTTCCCCACGTAAGAGGACAATGGCTAGCACCAAGTGCCACAGCAGGGTCCCATAGATGGAAATGCGCTCAGTAAGCCCAAGCCATGGTGTAGGCTCGTTTGCGCCAACTTGGGGAGCGTACATAAATACCAAAGTGGCAGGCACGAGGAGTATCAGGATTGTCCCTATCGAGTAAAAGCGGAACCAGTTTCGGAATGCAGCTACTCCTAACCCCACGGTCAGCAGAACGAAGGGGTTGCTCGCGAGAATTAGGTGCATGGTATCAGTGAAGGTCGCCTCGACGCCACGCATGTGCATGGGGAAGAAATTCCATAGCATCAAGCCGTTGACTGCGTTTCCGATCACCATCAATGCCATGATGCGCAAAGCGCGATTTCGACCAGCCGCTGACATCCAAACGCCAAACACGAATGCTACCAAAAGCACGCTATACAGCGTGAAAAGCGGAACAACAAGACCGCTTGTTGGAGCGCCAATAGCAAACAGCTCGCTGGGGGCTTGAGAGGTGAAGCTGTAGCCCGCATATAGAGTACCTGCGAGTAAGTCAGTACCAACCCAAAGTAGAGGGGCAAAGATACCACATATTAGCAAGACCTTTCGCAAATTGCTTAAAGTTCCTATGCGGATTCCGATGGTCATAGGATCGTTTTAAGACAATTATAAAGACTTCATTGAAATGCAGTGCACTTTGGCTGCAGCTTTCTTCACGCTCCTGCTGAAATGATATGTCCCTATCTTAGCAATTAGCCATGTCCCAAACTTAACATTCTATGTCCCTAATTTAACAGGGGTGCCAAATGTCCCTAAGATTGAACAGTGTCTTTTTGTTCTTCCAAAGCTCATAACGAAACTGTTCCTCTGAGTCTATGGCCTTATCGGTATCGATAGGATTGACATTATCGCCATTATTATGATGATCAGACAATCGCATACGCTCCTTCCCTTGGCCTTTGCTCAAGCTCGAACCACTTGCAGCAGATCCGGAATGAATCGAAAATGTCATTATGAGCGAAGAGATTCTTATCTAATGCGAATTCTGTCGCGGTTGCAGTACGAAGCGCGGTTATAAGTTTGGTAAGTGAGGGAGGGATTGCGATATAATTTATGTCCATTAGATGTTTTGTCCATTCGAGCATTCGTTTATGCTCAGTTGCAAATGACACAGGCAATACTTTCATCGTGCTATATTGGTCAGGATCTAAGTCGTACTGTTTGAAGTACTCCATCTCTTGCTGATATAGCGGAGATTATTACATTGAATACATGATATGTTAAAACCTGTCGAAGGAGCGATGAACCAGTACGTAGTGATAATTGATAGAGGCAGAGCACTGTATACGAAGAAGCTGCAATGAGAATATGGGACAAGAATGTAAGCCCCCTCATAGTGATGGATGGATGGATTAGAAGAAGAGATTCAAAACAAGAGGGGGGCATCACCTTCTTCTGACTGACAAGATAGGAGTAGTCTTGAAATAATGGCGCTGACATACTTTGGCAAAATATTGAGGGAAATGATGTAGATGCAGAGATTGATTGATGTGAACCCTATTACCTTAAAGGCAATCCAAGAATAAAGGGCCTCTATATATCTCATAACGACCTAGCTTCAAGTTGCTACAGATTTTTTAGCTAGTCTTGCAGCATATGATACAGTCGTGTCAAGGTTGCGAATAGGGATCGTGCAGATGAGTCTTTCGCCAGATATCCGCATAAACAGCAAGAACATTCTGAAGTATATCAAGCGCGCAAGATCAAAAAAGATCGGCCTTTTGTGCTTCCCAGAATGCGCACTGACAGGATACATACGCGACCATCGTCAAGTAACCGCAAACGATGTGTCCAGAGAAGTCTCAAAGTTTCAGAAAACGTCAGACTCCTCAGGCGTCGCACTCATCGTGGGTTCATCTCTACGATCGAGGGGTAGGATTTTCAACACAGCCTTCATAATAACACCAAATAAAAGGATTAAGAAATATTTCAAGCGCACTCTGACAGATTATGATAAAAAATATTTCTCTCAGGGTGTGGGGGGTCTTCGGAGTTTTGGAGTCAGAGGTCTCAACTGTGGCGTGCTAATATGCAGGGATCAAAATGACCCTTTGCTTCCAAGGAGATTTAGAAAAATAAATGTCTTGTTATATCTGTCCTCCCACTATTACAAGGCTCAAGAGTTAGAGCGCAAGGAGAGGAAAAATAAAGCCTTTCCAATAGTAAGGGCTATAGAGAACAGAGTTTATGTCTTAAAAGCAGACGCGGTTGGATCACAGGATGGTAAGGTGAGTGTGGGAACAAGCATGATAGTAGATCCCAGCGGCGTAGTCGTCGCAGAAGCACCTCATATGAAGGAGGCCTTACTAGAACTGAACCTTTAGTGTTATTATCTTGAATGGAGGTACTTCAAGCTCTAGGATTTCGCGCCCAATGTCTGTGCCCTTGTCCAATTCGTTTTCTAACAGATCTAAGTGATGAACCTTCCTAACTTGCCTTCCAAAGTGTAGCCGCGCAATCGACTTGCGGCCCTCAGTCTCAAAAATCCTAACTATTATTGCCTCCCTGCGGTCTGCTGCAGACTTCTTTAGCGTACTTAGCAGAATGTTTTGAGGCTCTATTTCCAGAAAAGAATACGGCGATTCTAGTGTCCTTTCAGGATGCCCGTGTTCATCTCCAATTAGCTGCATTGCGGCAAGAGGCATGTTAACCTCCGCTGCACGCAGGTATGTTTTGGCTTCCTTCCAACTCTTCCTGTGTGGTAGGATAGAATAGCGGAATGTCTGCAGGCCCATTTCGTTTGCATTGGGAGTAGGTATACAAGGGCCCATAATCCCATCTGCGGAAAGCAAGACAATGCTTCTTGAAAGCGTCAGGTATAGCTTGCCATCCCTCACCTCATGTGAAGGTGTCCCTTGGTGCAGTAGAGATATGCCTTTGCTGTTGTTGCGGTCTGAGCAGTCGATCCATTCAAATGAAGGAAAAACCCCTGATGGTTTTTCCTTCCATCCCTTTTCATCCTTCTTGTAATATAGATCTGCCTTCCTGCGAATACCGCCAAACTGGGTTCCGCACCAGTAATATTGACCTGATTCAGTTGGAGCATCAAACTGCACCCTGATTCTAGAGTGAGGGTGCCGGTCATCAATGCTTGTAACGAAATCTATCCTGTCCATGTCCCGGTAGATTACTATCTCTTTCGCGACGTCAAGGAAATTCTGCCTATAGATCATAGGCTTGTGCTTTTCTGTGAGCCGATATGGCCACTTGAGCGCGTAGTACTTACTCTTGAACTTGACGACGTTGCGGATCTTTCCTTTATCAACTTCATAATTTTCTGCCTTGAAAGCACCATACTTTATGCCCTTGCCCGTTTCTGACTTCATCAGACCCAGTGTGTCCTGATGATAATAAAGGTCTCCAAGCTCTTCTTCAAGCCGCAGCTCATTGCCTGCAAAGAGATCTTCTCCGCCTTGCTGTACTTGAATAATACCTGTCTCTGGGTCCACTCTTATGTCGAACTGGCCCGTAGAAAACGAAGTATCACGGGTTAAAGTGGTTGTCATATTCATGCTGTTTCCGGCTACAATCTCAAACGTTCTAAAACCCAGTGCAGGCACCTTTGCCAGGAAACCGACGGTGACATTCTTGGTGCTCTTGTCGGGATGCAAAGAGTATTCTAAGATGTCAACCTCAAAAGTCTCGTTCCCAGAGCGCAGGTACCTTATCCCCTCCACCTGACCTTCTGCAAATTCTAGCGTACACTCAACCCAATCATGCACCTCCCAGGGTAGCGAATTAAACACTATGACACTGCCGCCGCCCACTCCTGCTCCTTGATCCCTTACCCTGCCTGCGACAGATCTCATACAGTCACGAACAGATTTCAGTATGGTATCGCCTGCACTATGAAATATTTCCCTTATCTCGTTGTACACCTCGTCTATACCAGTACCAGGCACTGCGTCGTGCATAGCTATGAACAACATGTTACGCCAGTATTTTGCAAGCTGTTCTGAGAAATCAGAACATCCAATTAAGGTGCCGAGGGCGTTCCAGCGTTCAAGAGTCAACAAGGCATTTTCATACATCTTGGCTCCCTGTTTTATCCACATCCTCGACGACGTCGAGTTTGGAAATACTTCTGAGACGCGACCGGAATACATCTCGCCCTTTCTCACATTAAATTTGGCACCTTTTTTTTCAAGTTCGTTGAAAAACTCAGATGGGGTAGATATGATCATCTTGGCAGTTCCACCATTTTTCTCGTTCCATTCTTTTACTGCTTCTGAAGTCTCCCGTTGCGGTAGTGTCACTCCACTTCCCGAAGGCATGAGAATGCTTCCAGTCGCAGCATGTTGCTTTAGAACCTTGTATGACTCGTGGAGTTTCTCGAGGTCAAGCCCGGCCCTGTATCCAAGAGGCATCCAATGACAGAGTACCTGTGAGCCGTCAAGTCCCTGCCAGATGAATTCAGAGGGCTTCCTTGAGTCAGCGCCTCGTCGGAAGGCAAAGAACCGGTAGCCACATCCCTTTAGGATCTGTGGCCACTGTGCATTGAAACCAAACTCGTCGGCACCCCAGCCGACCACTACATCTTTGGCAAACTTGTCCTTCACATATTTCTTTCCTTCAGCTATCTCCTTTATCATAACTTCCCCATGCGGTATCATGGCATCTGCGAGGAGGTATTGCCCGCTTGCAATCTCGAACTTGTCTCTCTTGATGAGATCTTTTATTTCAGAAAATAGGTTGGGGTAATTATTCTCCACATACTCTAAAAGAAAAGTCTGTTCAATGGTGAATTTGTAATCTGCTGTTTTTTGGGCTAGATTCACCGCATTTTTCAATATGAGCTCGGTGTTGATGTAGAAGTAGTCCTCCTTATTGAATGCCCATATGGCATCGTAGTGAGTATGTGGGACAAGGAAGATCGTGTCAGGCGACATGTTTTTCGTCAGCCTCCATCTCCATTATAGTGACAAATGCATTTTCCCATCCTGCAGGCCCTATTCCATTAACCTTCACGACATGAGAGATTATGTTGTTATTACCTACCTCCGCCCAAGTGCCGTCATGTTTCTGTACAAGAATAGCTATGTCTGTGCATTTGAGCATCGGTACGTCATTTGGGCTGTCTCCAATTCCTATGAATGTCGTATTATCGCCAAGCTTCTTTCGGTAAAGGTCTATCAGTATCCTCACTGCCTTGCCCTTGTCGTTGCCGGCAGTTACATCAAAATAACGACCACCATGTATCACTTGAAGTCCCTCCTGAGTCAGCGCTTGTTCGAATTGTTCTTTCTCATTCTTGTCTATCTCCACGATGGTTTCACCATACTGCCTCTTTGACATCCTTTCAGCCTCGTCGTGAGTCATCCCCACTATTTTTGCAAGCTCCTCTATAGATAGGTCGCTGACACCCTTGAAAGCGGTGCCTGTCTTTCGGCGAACGTCCTGCAATACCTTTCTAATTTCTTCAGAAGACTTGCCAAGCTCTATAAGCCCATAACCATCGATGGTGAGCATACCTTCATAATGCTTGAGGGCATCATCAATCCTACCCCTACGATCAAAGTAACCCTCAGGAATTATTACAGCGCCGCCATTTTCTATTATGAAGGGCTCGCCTTCGAGCCCTAGATCCTTGCGTATCAGGTCCTGCTCAGCCATTGTCTTTGAGGAGCATAAGATAACAGGGATTGAAGAGTCTTTCAACTTTTTCACCAGCTCCTTAGACTTGCCATACTTGCGCGTGAAGATATCTATAAGCGTACCATCTATGTCGCTGAAAACTACGATTTTGCGCATCTTTTTTCTACACCGTTATATTTTGCTGCCAATAAATTTAATTAGGTCGACAAGCCTGCAGGCAAAGCTCCACTCATTATCATACCAAGACAGGACTTTGACATTTCTGCTCTTCTCGCCAATGACCATTGTGCTTAAACCATCCACGATGGACGAATGAGGTTCCCCTATTATGTCTGAAGAAACCAGAGGCTCATTTGTGTAAGCCATCACTCCTTTCAGATCTTTTTCTGAAGCCTCCTTTAGCGCCAAGTTGACCTCATCTATAGTAACATCCTTTTTTAACGTCATGACCATGTCTGCTATGGAGCCATTACTTACTGGAACCCTCAACGCCATTCCGTCTATTTTTCCTTCAAGAGCAGGTATGATGGTCCCTATGGACTTGGCGGCGCCGGTAGTGGTTGGTATGATAGACATTGAAGCTGCTCTTGCACGCCGGAGGTCTTTGTGTGGAGAGTCCTGCAGCCTCTGGTCATTGGTATAAGCGTGGACAGTTGTCATATATCCAGTCTCTATTCCAAACTTTTCATTCAAAATCTTCAAGACTGGTGCGATGCAGTTTGTTGTGCATGATGCCATTGATATAATTTTGTGTGCCTCAGGCCTGTACGCTTTTTCGTTTATTCCTACAAGCAATGTGGTGTCCGGTCCCTTTGCTGGAGCAGAGATGATCACTTTTCTTGCCCCTGCTTGGATGTGTTTCTGCGCCTCCTTTGCCTCCTTGAACTTGCCAGTGGACTCTAGAACTAGGTCAACTCGCATTTCTTTCCACGGGAGCATCGAGGGATCCCTTTCTTGAAATACCTTGATATCGGTGTCGTCAACCTGGATGGAATGATTGCTTGCTATCACCTTTCCCTCAAACTTTCCAAATGTAGAATCGTACTTGAATAGGTGCGCCAATGTCTTGGCATCTGCTGTGTCGTTAATAGCGACTATGTTAAACAATTGTAGAAATTCCTTGTCTTCTAGCGCCGCCCTAATAAAACTCCTGCCAATCCTGCCAAAGCCGTTAATGGCTATGTTGAGCTTCCTTCCCGCCTTTGCATCCGACATGATCTACTATCCATTGAACTCAGGGCTAATAAAAATAATGCAGTGAAAGGCAATCACGCTCCTTTTGTAGAATGAGATGCTGCCAATCGCACAACCACGTATGAACACAAAAACAATAGAGAAAAGATTCAGATAATGGGCGACGTGCTAGCACTTGCTACCTCAGGAATAAGAAAGACTCACATAATGTACAGAGGAAACCTCAGCTATGAGCAGGTGTATCTGTATCTTGAAGGACTAAATGGAAGGAGGCTGATCGCACAGGATGTGTCTTCCTCCGATGGAGTAGTATATAGGACAACAGAAAAGGGGAGGGAATTTCTGCTCTGCTACATGCGTTCAGTAGAGTTCCTTGAAGAAGAAGAAGAAGTGCCTGAAGTTGATTTAAGTGCACCATACGTCAGCAGACAGTAGCAGTAGTAGTTACAGGTGCACACACACGTCCCAATTTTTCAATCGGGCAAAAGATTATTAGAATAAGATGTAACAATTTTTTCTCAATATTGAACAAGGCTATTTTAGCCCTGTCAATTGTTGTGGCTGCTGTTGTTGTTAGATCTTGTTTGCATATTTACAGTTCAGAGGCATAATAATTTCGATTGCTATGTGCCGTTTGTAGGAGATCTTGTGCAAATGACTAAAGATAGAAGAAAGGGTAGTCTAAAGTTATCTCTGGATGTAGCACTTCTTTAATTGCGGAAGGTATATCACACGCAGATTCGAGTTAATGCATTCTAATTCGAATTACTCGAATGCGACTATATCCTCACTATGATTCTCTTATCTTCTTTTGTTTCGCACCTGGTTCCTAGGCTGTCACACCGTTCGATCATTCGCTCAATGACAAGTTCGGCATCAGAGAGTAAGGCTATACTTGCCTGAAAATCATGGATTCGTACAGGAAAAAGTTCGATGCTCTTAGGCCCTGTCGCTTCAATGTCTATAAGAAAAAGAAAGGACAGATCGTTTCTGTAATACTCATCTATGGCATAATCATCAATGAAATCCCCAGAGTCGTACAGTATGGGTTTGCCTTTGTAAATTTCTATGCCTTGCGGCATGTGGTTGCTATGCCCCCAGTAAATGTCTACACCAACATCTATGAGTCGATGCGCAAAACTCACATATTCAGATGAGGGGAATTCGCGAAAATGTGGGCCCACATGACATGAGGCAATAACAATATCTGCATTTTTTCTAGCATGTCGGACACAGGATTTAAGTCTATCTGAATAATAACCATCCAATGAAAGCGGAATGTAGTTTATACCAGGGGAAATAGGTGATGCCTCCCACTTTGGCTGATTATCGGTTAACGATAACACAGCAACTTTCTTACTACCAACGTTCAAAATTACACAATCAGTTGCTTCCTTCAGATTCATTCCAGCACCAGAATGTTGTATCCGACTATTGTCAAGTAATTCGAGCATTTCTTGCAATGCTTCTTCTCCATAGTCCAGCGTGTGGTTGTTTGCCAAGGAAACGTAATCTATCGAGGCTGTCTTTAGGACTTTAATGGCGTCAGGATTTGCACGAAAGTGAAACATTTTGAAAGTCTTTGTCCACTCAGCACCCTTTGAAGATATCACACACTCAAGATTGATCAATGAAAGATCGGCATTTCTAATGATGTTGATAGTGTCCCCCCAGACATACGCATAGCCTTTGTTGTCAAGAACACTATTTACTAATCTGCCAAGCATCACATCTCCAGTCATAGCAACTCGCATTAGAAAAATACCAATTATTCAGGGAATGTATCTGTCTTTCGGATAGACTCTGTTCGCCTTCTTGTTGGTCTATGAGCAAACCTCTTCTTTAAACTGTCACTCATCTGATCGAACATCTTCGCTAAATCCCAGCCAGTATTGGTATATGCATGTCTCCTGTATGGCGTTATAATGCTCACGTCGACTTCATACCTCCTTCTTTCTCCTTCAATGTCACGCAATTTCATCTTGCATCTCGCTTCTTCAATTTCTGGTGCCATTCTCTTCAAAAGCCTGACTATGTCAGCAAATTTGGATTTGGCAAGCTCCGCGTCAAATGGATCATCTGGCAGGCCGATAATAAACGCAGGAAGGTCTTCTTCTACCTTTTCTGCAAGCAACGAAATTATGTCGCGATATGTTACTATTCCCTGGATTTCTTCGCCAAAGCAGACAACTGAATAAGTAGAATTTGCATCGATTATTGTTCCTGCCACTGATCGCAAAGAATCATTAGGATTTGACACTACAACATTTTTGTCTGCTATGCCTGATGCCTGCATATCTAATCTATTCAACTTTTCAACGCCAAGAACCTTTCTGCCGATCTTTTCTGATGGAAGCATCGCCTCTATTATGTGACTAGAAGTCACTATGCCGGAGAGCTTCTCCTTCTTATTTATGAGTGGAAGATGGTCTATTCTACGTCTTATCATTATACTCCTGGCTGTCGATACTTTGTCCTTTTCCCTTAGCACGATGGGGTGTGCTGTCATGATGCCTGATACCCTAACATTTGTTGAAACTCTCTCATCCGCACCCAAGTCGTGTATGGCTTTAATCATCCCCTTGGCTGTGATTTGCCCAACGAGGTCGTTATTCTCATTTACAACAGGAAGTGCTCTTAGACGGTAAAGACTCATTATCCTTGCCGCGTATCCTATATTACTTTTCAATGATAGAGAGGGAACTATCTTTCCAAGTACTGAAGGTCTTGCAGATGTTATATCGCGAATTGAAAGCAAATCCCGTATATTTAGGCAGGCAATCTTGTTTGCAAGAGGGATGAAAACGTCGTAGACCTTCTTTTCTGTAATCAATCCTATTATCTTTGAAGCAGAACTGTCGGGATCTACTATTGCTGGTGGCTCCAATAGCTCTTGTACCGACCTGCTTTGGAGAGGTCTTAATGCCTCATGTATTCTCGTTATGGTTGTCTCTGCAGGCAATGATGATATTTTTCTTAGAACCATATTGTAATATTTACGCTTTTTGTACTTATGAGGTGTGTATGCCTTGCAATGCACTACATCATCAGCAGATAACATAATCGGGTCAGTGGTTCATTCATGTGCATGACAGACAGATCGAATCTTAGATAGGATTCGTTAGATTTTCATCGCAAGCTAAAACGAATTAGATATTCATAGCAAATTTACACACGAACATCCATTTACAATTCCTAAACACCACAGCATACCAAGCATGGCATATACTCCTGGAGTAGCACATGTGACAGCCGAAGCGACTTCTCAAGAGAAACTCGTACACGAGTACACTTCAAAATGGAATAGCGTAGCCATAGTGTGTGATGTAACAACGGTTCTTGAATTAAGAAATGTGGTTCGTGAGGCAGCGCTAGTCGTTATGAAGAGCAGGTCCGTAATATTTAAGATGCTAGCATATGCACCCACGTCTCCTATGTGCATACCGATATGAGATAAAGAGAAAATCATCATTCAATAGCAAAATGATAGAACCAGTGTTTGCTGCGACTAACATGAAGGATTACCTAAAGAGGTTCAGATTGGATAATATAATAACATCACAGTCCATATTACTGCCAGAATTGCTTCTCTCCTTCTTTCTCCGAAGGATACAAGACTTCCAACAACATCAATTCTGCCTCACGAGATGATAATAGCTGCTTGAGGTATCGTGCCAAATCTGTCGCAGTTATTATTCCAACAATTTTGTGATTATCTGGATCTTTTACAAATAGGTGTCTAACTCTCTTCTGAGCCATAAGTTTGACTGCTCTTTGAAGAGAAGAATTCTTGCTTATTGAAACCAACGGAGGTAACACCAAAAAAGCAGCAATAGCCCTCTCTAGTGATACCGCGGTTGCAACTATTTTCACAACATCACGTTCTGTTAATATCCCAACAATCTTGTTGTTTTCAGCTATAGCTACAGAGCTAATGTTCCTATCTGACATGGCCTTGACAACATCTAACACACTGCTTTTAGAATCAAGTGTTACTATACTGGCGCTCATATAGTCTGCAACAACAGCCTCTGCCAGCAGTTCTTTAAGGCTTCTCTTGGGAATCATTCTTCTTTGATTAAAGACACTAGAAGCCATCTCATAAATGGAATCACATCCAATATTACGTAGATGTAACTATGTATTTGACGGACAAACAGTGGTCCATCATCCAGCCACTTATCCCTGACCCACCACGGCGCTCTGATGGCAAAGGACGCCCATGGAGAAATGCTCGTGATGTGACTGATGGCGTCCTATGGATACTACGTACTGGAGCACCTTGGCATGACCTGCCTGAAAGGTATCCGCCGTACCAGACATGTCATAGAAGGTTCCAGCAATGGGTCCGCTCCGGTGTCTTTGAACAGATTCTCCAAACACTTGCCACAGATTTGCGTGAGCGCGGTGAGCTCAACCTGTCTGAATGCTACATAGACGGTACTTTTGTGGTCACTAAAAAAGGGGGCACAACGTGGGAAAGACTAAGCGGGGAAAAGGTACGAAGATCATGGCAATATCAGACAGTGCTGGTCTTCCTGTCTCCATACACGTTGCGTCTGCTTCACCGCATGAAGTCACCCTTGCTGAACCAACTGTCACCAAGTGTTTTGTCGCTGATGAAAAACCTACGCTTTTGATTGGAGACAAGGCGTACGACAGTGACCCGCTTGATTCTAAGCTGGCTATAGACTATGGCATTGAACTGATAGCGCCTCATAGACTAGATTGGAGAAAGAGGCCGAAGACGCAGGACGGCCGACCATTACGTCGCTACAAACGTAGGTGGAAGGTAGAAAGGCTGTTTGCCTGGCTACAGAATTTTCGTCGCATTCTGGTACGCTATGAATATCATGCAGACAACTTTCTGGGTTTTGTCCATCTTGGATGTATGATGATTTTGCTTAGGAGGTGTTTATGAGATGACTACTA
>DASUUV010000044.1:0-3667 GCA_036373895.1 Nitrososphaera sp.
CATCATCATCGACATGAAACCATCCACATACAAAGGTTGTCAAAGGCGGCTCGCGATAATTCATTTCGTAGAGAAGGCAGACATCGTTGCTATCCGCGAACTCCTTCTTGATCTCTAATTTGGGTAGGTTCGCGTGTTCCAGATAGGTCGCGAATGGCTCAGCTTGGTTAAAAGATGTTACTTCAACAGGCCCAGGCGCCAAGACCGATATGTTATCGCTTATGTAGCTTCTAACAGTTTTGAAGTCTTTTCGCTCCAAAGCCTCTATGAACTCCATCACAATTTCCTTCGCGCTTTTTGCAGATTCATTTTTTTGCATGGCATTCTTTAGGCAGCATTGGATTTATTCTCTCGTTAGGCTGAACTTTCGATTTAGGGAAATTTATATTCAAGCCGGACGTTAACCAATTACTGGACTCGAAAGACTTTCAGCTACTTGTAGCGCTATATGGCAATGCGCGCCAGAGCTACCAGTCATTAGGCAGGCGAGTCTCGCTCTCTGCTCCTGCGGTTCGGGACCGGCTGAATCGCTTGAAGAGTAAAGGGATCCTCCAAGGGTTCATGTTAGTGATAGATTCGAGCGTATTTGATCGCGATGATATCCTGTTATTCTTCAATGGTGAGTACTCGCGCAAGACTGTACTCGCGGCGTTTGCAGCAGCAGACGTAACTTGGGTCGCCTGGAAAGTGGATGGACGAATCCACCTGCGCCTATGGACCAAAAATGAGCGTGAAGCGACAGCTAATCTTACCAAAATCTTGGGTGTCAGACCCTCAAGGCGAGCTTTCAAGCTGCGCAAAAGGCGAGCACCGCTTTCCATCACTGACTTGTCAATAATGGACGCTCTAGTAGATAACCCCAAAGTGCCATTTGGTGAACTCTTGAAAACCACTAGGCTAAGTCCAAAGGCTGTACGCAAGCACCTTAATCTACTCTTAGAGACAAAAACGATTTCCATTGACCCTCTTCTTGGTGCACTGACAGATTCCGGCGAGCTGATATATCCACTGGTAGTTGATGGAAGCGTCAGCATGGACAATGTACGGAAAATAATGGGCGAGTCGGCCCAAACACACCATACCCTCGAGCCACCGATGAAACATGTGCTTTGCAGAGCAAGCTCTTTGGCGGATGTGATAAGTAAGACCCGGGTGCTGGAGAAGGTTCAGGGAGTCAATTATGTTACCATAACCTTGAATCGGGAAGTGCTGGTCTCTACAGACCTCAGACACTCCCTAATCAGGGAGGAAATAAGGAAGCTGGAAAAGAATCGAAAGAAATAGCAGAAAGTTTAAAGCTACCACGTGCATGAACCCACCACTATGACAACACCAAATCCTGCTGGTGCCATATTGCAGAAACCCTTTTAGCTCCGCCTTACATTCAAAAAGACTAGCAAGAAGAATCCGCTTTTTGAGGTGATATCACTTCACGGCCCGACGGGCCCGCCAATCATACGGGTTCAAATACGGCTACGTGTAAATGTAAAGTAGCAGACCACATGTCGACTTCAATTACTGAAACACTGTCATCTAGTTTGTCGTTAAAGGAGAAACCATACTGGTGCGTTATTTCGTATACTCTGGTGCGGAACCATCAAGTAGATAATACCATACCTATTACGCCGACTGACTTTTCAATAAATCATAAATTCAGGAAAATATGTCAACAGTGATCCTGGTGGCGCCACTTATGTTTGCGGTAGACGTACTTCTGCATATATATAATGATAGGCAAAAACTACTTATCACGAAAAGGGGAAAGATCGGGCACCTTTAGGCAGCCATGGCGTGATGGCCGATGTTGATCGTGAGCCACATGTTGTAGATTGAGACACGCATCCTCTCGATAAGTGTTAATAATCACAAAATGGTCCCTTACATATAATGTCCTTAAACTTCTTTATCTATTGCTCATATCTTTAACAACAAATATGGTTGATGACTTACTGTTAAATTCTATCAAATAGACTTGCTGGCTGTACCTGCTCAGAGCCTCAGCAATGGCCTGAGGGTCTTCTGAGAAATGATATGTCCTCTTATCCTCTAGATATAGTTCCATAAAGCCTCGCCAGTGACTTTCTCCCACAATAATAGCATCTTGTTCAGTGTTTTTGTTTATCCATGCAATAGTAGATAGCAAATCGTCATTATCCTCAATGTCAATAGAATTGAACTGCATTGTGACAGGTGGAAGATTCTCAGCGTGTACTCCAATAATTCCATATAATACAGATGCGCTATGATGCGGAATAACTGCATAAGATAGCCCGAGAACGGCAAAGGCTCCAAGAATGAAACCTGCTATTGTAAACCTTTTTTTCAGGTTTCTGATTAGATGGAGGATACCATAGCCGGCAAATACCGACAGGAAAATACCTGCCAAGATTATCCATCTATCCGCAAGAAGGTGTCTATTTTCAGGGAATGCAAGCCATGAAAATGATCCCATAAGACAGACAAGCAAAGGAATTTTTAGCAAACTATTTTTCATACTCAAGAAGCCAATCGCTCCTGCTCCAACAAGCAAACCGTTTAACGCAGCGAAAAAGATGACTAGGTTAGCGGGGCTATAAAATTCATTTACCTCGTTATTATTCTGCAGCATTTCTGCTGTAGTTATTGTTTTGATGTTAGGAAAGCTCTGGGTGGGGACTGCCAAAGCGAAAAACATCCCTATAGCAAGAATACCAATCAGAGCTACATCTCTGCGTCTTGTCACAATTGCATAGACTGCTGCTGATACAATGAATAGAGCACCTACCATTCTATCTGCAGCCACTGTTAGGGTGGTCAATACTAAAATTAGTGCAAGGGGCTTCCATCCTGCATTCTTTCTGCTAAGCAGAGAAAAGACAAACATCATGATCGTCAGTGCAAAGATATCCCTATGGAGATCCCATGTGGTTCTAAGTACCGCCAGCTGAAGAATTGCAAAAATAGCTATAAAGGCGCTATGACTTATTCCAAGTTTTAGCAGAGTCCTTCCAAGATAAAATAGCGAGATGCCAAAAATTCCAGTCATAACGATAACTACTCCTACAACTACAGAGTATGCAGGCAATCCAGTAGTGATGCTTACAAGATAAAGAAAGGTCACGTACAACGGAAATTGCTTTGATACGGTATCCCACTTATCCTCAAAGTTTGTCAGAGTTGGGATATAGTAGTTGATAACATCATAGCCTATTGGATAGGGATATGCCATCAGTTCTGGTGCTGCTCTTAATGCGATGCACAGAGTAAAGACCACAAGTATAGCTAGCTTTTCACTTGTAAAAGGCCTAGACTTAGAAAATGATGATATATACACAATCGAATCCTAAAGGACGATAATGCTTTTCTTAGTTATTGTGCTAGTAAGAGAAAAAAGGTTAGAAAGGCAAATCTTGACAGGCTCTATAGTAAAATGCTACACCCTTTGTGCCTGCGTCCACAATCACTATCTTGTGAACAGCAACTAAAGGATACGCCTGGAAAAAATAAGCATCAACTATCCTCAGAACCTTATAATGTAATTTGATTGGTTGTTGCAACAATATACATAGAGAATAAATAACAATTCGTAATACTAATGGATGATGATATATGAGTGAATTTGCATATTTTCGTTTTATGAGCAATAATATGCTAACTGTTGAAGAGCAGCAACACAAAGACGAGATCA
>DASUUV010000045.1:0-29301 GCA_036373895.1 Nitrososphaera sp.
ATGGCAAGCTCTTACAGCATAGGAGACTATCTAATTCATAGTCTACAGGGACGCGGAATCACACACATTTTTGGCGTTCCTGGAGATTATATCCTCAGCTTTTATGATAGACTAACCAAGAGTAAAATCTCTGTTGTAAATACATGTGATGAACAGGGAGCAGGATTTGCGGCAGACGCCTATGCACGAATTCGAGGATTGGGAGTTGTTTGCATCACATATGGTGTTGGGGCATTGAAGGTCATTAATACAACAGCGCAAGCCTATGCTGAAAAATCTCCTGTCGTTGTTATAAGTGGGGCTCCAGGGTTAAAAGAGCAAGTAAAGAATCCTCTGCTTCATCATAAAGTACGTGATTTTGATACCCAGAAGAAGATTTTTGATCAGATAACTGTTGCTTCCACAATATTAGGTGATCTTCAAACAGCCGCATATGAGATTCATAGAGTACTCTCTGCTGCCTTGCGTTTCAAACGTCCTATATACATTGAACTGCCACGAGACGTTGTGTCTACATCAATTACCGGTCGTATCGGCATCCCCTTGATATTAGGGAATCTGAGCAGAGTGATCCAAATGTGCTTAGAGAAGCAACTACAGAAGCAAGCAATATGATAAGCGCAGCCAAAAGACCTGTCATCATTGCAGGAGAGGAGATTCATAGATTTGAGTTGCAAGACAAGCTTTTGGCTCTCATAGACAAGACACAGATACCTGTTGCGGCGACAATTTTGAGCAAATCTGTAATAAGCGAGCTTCATCCCTTGTTTATTGGAATCTATGAAGGAGCAGTTGGCCAGGAAAAAGCGCGTCAATATGTTGAATCTAGTGATTGCTTGATTATACTAGGGGCAACATTGAGTGACATAACACTTGGCATGTTTACAGCACAAATTGATCAGAAGAGGATCATCTATGTTAGCGCAGAAAAGCTTTCTGTGATGTACCATCATTACGACAATATAGATATTCGAGATTTTTTTGATGCTTTGATTGATGCACATATAGCAAGGAAGGAGTACAATACGAATAATTCTTCTTCTTCTCCTCCTCCTCCTCCTATTACAACCCATACTAGTGTGCCCTTGACGATAACATCAACCCTTCCAAGATCTACGCATGGAATGAAGATTACAGTCAAATATGTATTTGAATATCTAAATTCATGCCTGACTGATGATATGATAGTACTTGCCGATGTTGGTGATGCTTTGTTTGCAGGTGCAGATCTGATTATACATGGGAATACAAAATTTCTTTCACCAGCTTATTATGCGTCATTAGGCTTTGCAGTGCCAGCTAGCATAGGTGCTCAGCTTGCAGATCGAACTCTACGCCCTTTAGTGATAGTTGGAGACGGTGCATTTCAAATGACAGGTATGGAGCTGTCAACTGCCATTAGATATGACCTAAACCCAATTGTTGTTGTCTTAAATAATGGAATATATCTTACAGAACAACTGATGCTAGAGGGTGACTTTAATAATTTGCAGCCTTGGCAATATTCCAACATCCCCCAAGTTATTGGGGGCGGGCGAGGTTTTCATATAGAGACTGAAGATCAATTCAACAATGCAATTTCTGAAGCTCTTAATTTTAGGAGTAGCTTTAGCATTTTAGATGTGCATTTGGAGCGAAATGATAGATCACCTGCGTTGGATAGGTTCACCAAAAACATAGCAAAACGATTTCACCATCAACATCGTAACGCATTGCACTAACCAGCTACAACAATTGAAGGATCATAAAGTTCTGGCTGGCTATTATTTCATTATAGCCGTGGTTCCGACCACATACGGCGGTTTCATTAGCGCATGCCATTGCCTTAATTGAGTATATATTGATTTGAATAATTCTTACAGGCATGAGTATCATTTCCTAAGAGGTGGCACTAGGAGAATTAACTTTTTTTCAAGTTTAAAGCGCATGAAGCAGTTGTTATTTTTGCACGTACTTTTAATTATGAAAAATTCAATATGAAGGTGAAGCTTGTTTTAGTTTCTGATCTTAGAAGAGAATACAGTAAGAATAATGCTTTTGCTGTAAATCATATTACGTTTAACATAGTGTATGAAACAGTCTTTGGATTTCTTGGTCCAAACGCTTCTAGGCATTGAATTAAGAGCTAAACAAGAAACCATGAAGCATTATCGGGCGACGATTCTCCACGCAGGGCATGCAGCTGAATTTGTGACCTCTGCAACATTAGCGGATATTGTTACACGGGAGCAGCATCGTGAAGCAGACCTAAAGGATGCACTTGACTGAGAGGAGGAGGATGATTATTATTATATGAATACATGGTCATTAACTTCACCACAAATAGATGCCGCAACTAATAAGATATTGAATGACGATTCAATGACATTTGCCGAGAAAGCAATAAGCATAAAAAGCAGACAATCATCATCTCTGAACACCAATCATGACCACTCTTCTTCTGGATTATCAATAGCCGGAGACATTGCAGTTGTCAGTGTTGATCTGGCTATGGCGCAAGACAGTACTGGCCCGCTTGCAATACGCTCCCTTAATGAAATGAGGATTGACAAACTATATGATCCATCAAAAGTGCTCCTTGTTATCGACCACACTTTTCCTGCAGCAGACGAAAAAGTTGCGAATCTTCATGCCTTGATGAGGGATTTTGCTTCAAAACACGGTTGTATGCTAGTCGAAGGATCAATATCACACCAGCATATTCTGGAAAACCTTGCATATCCTGGAATGATGATACTTGGTGGAGATTCTCACACATGTCAGGCGGGGTGTTTAGGAGCGTTTGCAACTGGAATTGGAAGTACTGAAATTGCCTCTATATGGGCTAGTGGTCAAATATGGTTGAAGGTCCCAGAAACTGTAAAAGTTGTCCTATCAGGAAATTTCAACAAGGGTGTCTTTGCACGCGACTTGATACTAGACTTCATAGGAAAATTGGGCGAAGACGGAGCAAATTACAGGGCTCTTGAATGGACATTTTCTAATGATACTACTAGAAGAGAGCTAACAATAGATTCTAGGGCTTGCATAAGCAATGCTTCAATGGAGTGCGGAGCTAAACTCTCGGTATTTCCATTTGACAATTTGACTGAAAGGTATATAGCTGATAACCCAAGAAAAACCAAAGAGAATTCAACAATAGAAATTCATCCGGGCATGTCAGCTAACTATGCTGATGAAATTAATATAGAGTGTAACAGCATAGAGCCAATGATAGCAGGTCCGGATCATCCAGATGCTGTCCGGTCTGCAAGTGAAATGGCTGGCGTAGAAATAGACCAAGCATTCATTGGTTCGGCCACAAATGGAAGAATTGAAGACTTGGAAATAGCAGCTCGGATCCTCAAAGGTAGAAAAGTACATAAGAATACAAGATGCATAGTTACGCCGGCTTCAGTCAGAGTATATGAGGAAGCAATCCGACAGGGATATGTAGAGGTATACCTAGAGTCGGGAGCAGTATTTACAAACGCTACATGCGGAGCCTGTGTAGGAACCCACCTTGGAGCTCTTGGAGACGACGAGATATGTATATCCTCATCTTCGAGGAATTTTGTAGGAAGGATGGGTGCACTTTCATCCAAAGTGTATCTTTCATCCCCTGCGACTGCGGCTGCTTCTGCAATAGAAGGCAAGATTGCAAGTCCGGAGAGGTATTTGTAATTTGACTGCAGAGGATAAGGAGATGCACAATACGACAACATCCTCATCTCAACCACAGTCACCACCCTCCTCATCAGCTTCTCCACTAATGCCATCACCTCCAAAATCAACGAATTCTCCATTTGCTACTGAGGCTGTTTTAGAGGGAAAGGCATGGGTGTTTGGAGATGACATTAATACTGATATTATTATGCCATTTAGATTCAAAAGCAGAACAAACGATCCAAATGAAATGGCAAAATATGCCATGTATGGAATAGATCCGGATTTTCCCAAAAAGATAGACAAAGGCGACATTTTAGTAGCAGGCAGAAACTTTGGTGGAGGATCGAGTAGAGAACAAGCACCTGTTGCTTTGCAATACGCTGGGATATCTGCAATTGTTGCGGAGAGTTTTGCAAGAATATTTTACCGCAATGCATTCACAATAGGACTACCTGCTCTTGAAATACCAGGAATAAAAGACCATATAGTACAAGGCGACCGACTCATTATTAATTTGGGAGAGTTTACTGTGACAAACACTAGGCTAGGATATATTTTTCAAGCTAAGGCCGTTCCAGATTTTATGAGGAAGATGCTACTTGATGGAGGGTTGGTAGAATATTTCAAGAAAAACCAAAAGTTTCCATGGAGTTGATTTTACGACATATATTTTGCGTAGTTTGCGCTTATGAATTTTGGCAACTATAAGATGCTTTCTGTGCACACAACTAATGCAAGGCTCATCAAAAATTTCAGATCATCGCTTGAGGAATTCCAAGCAGAAGTCCGAAATGCCGGCCTTGAAGAAAGGATGCATATTATGTGCTCCATGGAGAGAGATACATATACACAAAACTTCCAAACAGAAACCCAGAAAGAAAATCAGTAGCAGACCCAGTGGTATAGGAGATTATCGAATAAAAAAGAGAGAGTAGGAAATAATGAGAGGAAACTACTTGTCTATTTCAATTTTTATAGATAAGTTTTGCATCGATATCCCAGTTGCATTGCCTACTTTTACATATAATAATGTGTGCTATTGTCGCAGTATGTCGGCGCCATCTAGTGATAGTATACTTTACAAGTGTGAGGTATGTAACAAGACCTTTAATTCACAGCAGGAGATAGAGCAACGTAACAAGGAAATGCGCATTCAAACTGCTGGGCAGAAGGAATAGCAGAACATATGATACATATGCTGCTCAGACACATAGAAAGCACTACCAAAATGAATTTTCTGGCATATATCGCTATTTCTTGACATATCAAAGCCAGTCCTTTTATATAATGATGGCTCGTGATACTGGTTTGTTGTTGTTGGAAAAGAAAAATCTCTATTATCCTCCAGGACCTGAAAATAAGGAAGAAAAATATCAAGGAAAATTCACAAATGACGAATTTGACATACACGAGATAATAGATGCAAACACGTCGCAGGAACAGGAAGTATACTATGTTACTTTTAAGAAGGGTTGTAGAACAAGGCCGCACATTCATGCAACAGACCAGACACTGGTTGCCGTCAAAGGAAAGGGAATTGTTGTCCTTGTAGATAAAATTGAAATCAATAGTGATGGCAAGAGCGCCGTTATAAAACAACTACCTAAGGGACCATCTTCTTCTTTAATCGAGTTATCTGAAGGAGATGTAGTATGCGTCCCTGCAGGCACATTGCATTGGCATGGTGCTTCAGAGAACAGTAGTAATGAACCAGACCTTTTCTCCCATTTGGCCATAAGGAAGAGAACTGATGAAGAAACCATTTGGTTCTAGAAATAAAAATTTTTACAAATCATAAGACGCGGGATCAAATTCATCCTTACAATTGTATACACATTATAACTAAACTCAGAGACCTTCAGCCACTATCATCTGCTCTAAACTTATTGAATGTCGCCAACCGATCTCCTATCTTAACCCCCTTCTCTTGTACAAAGCCAGCGTTAACTTCCAAAACGTATTGGGCAGGTTCTTTTGAGGGATAGGTTGGGCATTCTTCTTGTTTACAGGGAGGAACATTTTCTTTGATGTCTATAATTTTGGAGCTACTGTCGACGAATATCATGTCTAACGGGATTAAAGTATTTTTCATCCAAAATCTTCTGGGCTCCTCGTCGTAAAATGCAAACAGCATGCCTGCATTCCAGGGGAGATGTGTTCTAAACATAAGACCTCTGGCAAACTCTTCCTGATCATCCGGAACTTCGACAAATATACGGGCAATAACAGACGAATTATTATTATTATTGTCTTCAGTTCGTACTATTTCCACGTCTGGTTTTCTTGCAACCATTTGATGTGGTCCTGTTCCTCCCGCAGAGATTGTAGCAGTGACGTTGGTACTTGTAGTATTGATAATGGAAACATCATTTCCCTTCACGTTGCTAACATAGGCCAAATCGCCGCCGTCTGCACTAAATGCAATTCCATAAGGTCCGTTGCCAACGGGAATTTCATTTACTACTTTATCTGCATCCACTATTGATACCGTGTTGGAGTCCATATTTGTTACATAAGCAAGCGTCTCATCAGGATTTAATGCAACATATCCTGGACTATCGCCAACGGAGATAGTTTTGATTATTTCGTGTTTACGTGAGTCGATGACTGACAGGGTATCGCTTTCTGCGTTTACAACGAATAGGATTGCGCCCTCATTAGTAAAGGAAAGACGATGAGGCATACTCCCAGAATCAATTTCCTTTATCACTATTTTTTGTTCCAGGTCAACTACAGAGATAGGACCTCCTAACCTGGTGACATATAGCACTTGTCCATCAGGTCTCACTTCCATGTATTGAGGTCTAGAGCCAACATTGATTTCATCTATGAGAGTTCCGTTTGCGTTCATCACTAGTACCTTTCCTCCAAGTACGTCGCTCGCATACATAGTACCATTAAAGATTGCAATATCTTGAACAGAAACTTCTGTAGGTATCTCCTTCATCAGCTCGTTGCTCGTAGTATTCAGCATAAAGATGGTTCCAGAATCCCTGTCTGATGTGAGGATATAAAGCGTTAGTTGATCTTCAGAGAGTTTGATATTGTGAGGCATCCCCTCAACTGTGATATTCCTCAAAATTGTATTTGTCGTCAGGTCTACGACAGAGATGCTATTAGAATTTGAATTTTGTACATACATTACTCCTGCCAAGGAATCAGCGGTCAAGCTACCAGCTGAACCAAAAGCACTAATTGTTGGTAATAAAGAAAAGGCTTGCAGGAAAGTTGAGCTATTAGCCATCAGTACTGCTACTGCTACTATTATTGTTAATATAACGTAAATCGCTTCAATCAATACCAGAACCTCTTTCATCCGCTACTGTCATCGACCAGCACACTACGTCCTAATTTCTAGATTTCTTATAGTTGCTGGCCGGTGAGTATTTGAACAGCCTGCTTGAATTCTTCCTCTGAAAGCGGCGGCATATTTGCAGTCTTTAGGTTTTCTTCAACGTGCTCGGACTTTTTCTGTCCAATGAGAGGTGCAATGACTGATGGACTTGATCGAATTATCTGCAGCAGTTTGGCCACAGGATCAGTAACATTTCCATAATTAGGGATCTGGCTACGGAGGAGCCTTCCCTGAAAGAGAGGTATGCTAGTAAATAGGCCAATGTTGAGTTTTGCTGCTGCTTGCAGAATTGTAAGATTTTCCTCAGAACCTGCTGACTGGTTCCTAAGCAAAAGTGCCTCGCTGTACGCAAGATTGTACGGGAGCTGGATAAATCTAAAGCCGTGGTCCTGGCCTCCAACGCTCTCAGCGCTCTTGACTGCTTGCTCAAGCGAGAAGTATTCCGGACTACCGGGGGGAACTCTGAAGCAAGTCCAAGTTGCCATGCCATAGTAACGAATCTTGTTTTTAGCCCGATATTTTTCATAAACTTCAAACGCCTTTACAAGCATTTCCATAAACTGCTCCCTGCTTACATCCTGATACCAACTTTCAAAGGCGTTGTGAATGTAAACGAGATCGATGGTAGAAATATGCATGTTCATGAGTGACTTGTCAATGCACTTGGCAAGGTAGTTAGGCTTGATGACATTGTAGCCGGAGCTGATGTCGTCGACAGTTATTACTTCAGTCTGGATATACATCCTGTGGATGTATTCCATTACATCGATGTTTGGGTAGTCACCGTCATTTGTGATATAGCCATTCTTGGTAGACACAAAAACCTGGTCTCGTGAAATTATCCTGTCGTTTACGAGACGCAGAAGTGCTCTCCCGATGCTCTTTTCCGACCTCATGGCTCGGTAATTTATCGCAGTATCGATGACATTGACCGCGCCAGACTTGACTGACTGATAGACCGCATTTTCAACAGCCTGATCATCTTCCTCACTTAGCTGACCCAAGTATGTCCCCATGCCTATGCTTGATAGGTGCAGGCTGTCAAAAGACTTAAAGTGACTTCTCGGCCTTCCCTGTGAGATACCATACTCCATGTATTTCTTTGTGCCCTCTGGTGTAGCATAGCCCTCAAGCGTTTGGTATGGCAATGATGATGATGAAGACGACAATAGTTTACATATAGCAACATGCAAAATAATAACGAATCGAATCTTATTACTCACTAGAAATTTAGGCTTTACCCTTTTGCCAAGATATTTTCAAGATAAAACCTGTTGTTAAAGTAACTAACAGAAAAAAATGTAGAAGAATATATTTTTCTCATCTTATAGAATAAAGCTGACAGCCAGCAAAAGGCCAGTAATCCTAGAGTACGTTACGACTGAAGCCATTGCAGGCACTATCTTTTCAATACTTTCCGGTTCTTTTCTCAGTGACAAGATCGATCTTATAGCAAGCGGTATCGATGCAAAACTGATTAGCGAATAGATCTTCGTAAAGCCGAGAAAAATACCTCCGACGACCAAAGCATAGGCAGTAATGATAAATATCGGAAATATAGCTGAAGCGGTTTTCCTTCCGACAATTATTACCAGGGTATGACGTCCTTTTGATCTATCTGCTTCATAATCAGGAAATGAATTGATAAAGAGCACTGTTGCAGACAGGATACCGACTATTGCTCCGCCATATAGAGCAGCTGGCTCTAATACAGCATTTTGGACGTAAAGCGTTCCAAGCACGATCATAGCCCCCTTGATAGCAACAAAGAGCTCACCCAAACCAGCATTTACAATTCTTGTTGAATAAAAGTAGATCGCAACGACTGCAAAGCTAAGTATAACTGCTATCGTTATCCCACGTATTGCGACAAAATATGCCCCTATGGACGCGCCGAGGATCAGAAATATTATGCCAGCTATGTATACCGTGCGCGGTGTCAGTAGATTTTCAGGAAGAACTCCTGTCCCACCGCTGAACTTTGTTCTTTTCGTTGCGCTATCGATTCCTCGCTTATGATCCCAGTAGTCATTGAGAAGGTCTACGCTTGCATGCAAAAAAACCACGCCAATATACGTAAGTACGGCATAAAGTGGGTCTATGGTAGCATATTTCCAGTAAGCAATAGCAAGGCCGTTACTGACTGCAATTACTGACGCTAGCAGGAATCGGATCCGGATAGCCCGTAGCCAGATAGATAGCACTTATCTCCTGCAATATGCAGGCGAAGCTTATTAGTATGTTTTTTTGAAATCATTGAGAGACACACCGGTAATAGGTTATACCATTTATCGTTACATCTTCTATCCGAAACTTTTTCCTCTTGCCCGCTATAGCGCTTGCAAGATCAGATAATCCTAACTTGAGCATGGCATTATTTACATTTGCCTCTGCAATACCAGTTGCCTGCGCTATCTCTCTGGCAGAATAGCCTTTGTCTGAGTTTCTACATAAGAATTGCGTAATGATTGTTCCAACATCTTTGTGGGCATCAAACTCTGCAGCATCTATAGGCATATTAATTCGCCGCTAGTAGATTCTATAAAGCTACGGCTCTATTACGCCCGTGCTTTCAAGGGGCTTGCGGCCCATAAAGCCCTCATCTTTTCCATGCCAGAACTTGATCTTGTTTTCCCCTACTTTCCAGCACAGCCAGACCTCTTCGTCAAACCTCCTTGAAGGGAAATCAAGCAAGCCTTCATCTACGCTTTTTATTATTACCCCTGTCGCCTCAAGCTGCTCTATCGTCCTGTACAGATTGGTAACAGAAGTGTTAAGCTCTTGTTTTTTGTTTATAAAACCTTCAAAAGGACTGCCCGAGTCGATTATTGTCTGAATCTCCTCTTGCAAGGCAACAACGTGATTCTTTTGCATTATGATATTTTCAAATAACCTCTTGACCTCTGGCAGTGCCTTATCCGCAGTCTGTGGCGTATACACTGTAAACATTAACGAGATTTTGTTCAATTTTTAGATAATTTATGCTTTTAGCACCTGATGAGGGTAGAGCATACAATTTTTGAGAATCATATTATGCCCTTTTTCATAATGGATGTATAATCTGATTCTTGATCTTGAAGAGAGAATAAATGAATACAATTGTTGCTGTGGACCAAACTCTATCAGATAAAAACGGCAAAAATTCACCAGTGGCATACACAAAAATCAACGCATAGAGGGTAGGTGAATTAAGCCTTAATCTATGCCGACCAAAGCGCTTTAGAACTTGTAAGGCCTTTACGCATTTTTTTTTCATAATTCTAGATGAATAGAGACACCCCCTCCCTCTCTTGAAGGTGTTGCAGGCCTTAAAAAGAACTGTATATTTATTTCGTTTCATGGTAGAACCGACGCTTGAAACAGAAAAGGTAATGCCAGCAAGTATGAAAGCCACGGAAGAGCAAGAAGATCCAGTTCCGTTCTTAGAACAGGAGATAGAATGTCCCCGCTGTCACGCTAGCATGATGCTTTGTTCTGACTTTGACAACCTGTATTATGTCTGCGAAGAATGCGACTTCTGCCTGTATACAATAAAGAAATCAGCATTATAAAAAGAAATTATTAGGTGCTGTAACCGGTAACTAATGATTGATTGTAAATCGTCACAAATTGGAGAGATTTCATAAGAGTAAGTCTTCGAGGCTAATTCTTTCTACACTTGCGGTTGCAATTGACAGTGTAAGGCCTGCTCCGCTCATAAAGCATGCTGTAAAATTCAGCAATAGCAAACTGACAGTACGTGACATTTACGGAAATGTCGCAAAGCTGGGAGAGTTTGACCGCGTATACATTGTCGGTGCCGGTAAGGCAACATTGGGCATGGCCTATGCGGTTTGCTCTGTCTTGGACAACAAGGTTGCTGCTGGTGCGATTACTGTTCCCTACGGGACCAAAGCCAAGGAGATCAAGAGGGTTTTAGTGACTGAGGCCTCGCATCCGATCCCTGACAAGGCAGGGATAACGGGCACAAGAAATATTCTCTCGATTTTGAGAAAGGCTGATCATCAGAGTGATCTTGTAATTTTCCTAATCTCAGGTGGTGGCTCGGCACTAATGCCCCTGCCTGCATCAGGCATCTCTTTGGCTGACAAGCAAAAAATCACAAGCTCGCTCCTTCGCTCTGGAGCATCAATTCACGAGATAAATGCCGTGCGAAAGCACCTGTCAGCTGTCAAGGGAGGCCAGCTCCTGCGACATGTGAACGAATCATGCTCCCTGCTGTCGTTGATCCTCTCTGACGTGATAGGAGATGACCTCGGAATGATTGCTTCAGGCCCTACTTGTCCTGATAGCTCGACCTTTATGGATGCCTTCAATATTTTGATAAAATATCGCATAGAAGGTCCCGTTGCTGCTATCCAATATGTTGCCAAAGGCGCCAAGGGCAAGATCGAGGAAACGCCCAAACCACAAGATGAGCTGTTTTCTCGCATCCACAACGTGCTTATTGGAAACAATGCTATCGCGTGCAAAGCAGCAGTAGGCTACCTCAAAAAGCGCGGCATGCAAGCAGTAAACCTTGGATCAGAATTTGATGGCGAGGCTAAAGAATTTGGAGTATTTCTGGCACAGCGTGCATTAGGCCTTGGATGCAAGCGTCTTGCAATAGTGGCCGGAGGCGAGACAACTGTCAAGTTAGGCAGACGTAAAAACGGTCTTGGGGGGAGGAACCAGGAAGCGGCACTTTCATGTTTGGCTGAGCTTGATCGACCCGATATTACAATAGGATGCATAGGAACGGACGGAATAGACGGCAACTCTGATGCGGCTGGCGCGCTCGTATCACCAAAGACAATAATGCTTGCCAAAAAGATGGACCTCAAGAAATATCTCAACATGCACGATAGTTATCATGCCTTCAAAAAGTTGAATTCACTCATCTTCACTGGTTTTACTGGCACCAATGTAAACGATATTGCTATCGTATGTCCTGAATTAAAGTAGGATATTCTCTCATATTTTAGCACCAGTAGCAATAGCAGCCGAAGCAGCCGCCACTTCTTTCTCTCTACCGTCGAGCAATCCATCTTACGCTAGAAGGGGATCCGTATATAGCCCTCATTTCTGAACTCCACAAAAGAAAGAATAGCCAACTCCAAAATCTAAAAAATACAAAAAAGAGTTTCAAAGACAGCAGCAGAGCTGTACAACTGACAATAGTTCCAAAATATTATTTACTACAAGAAAAAGAATTGAGCCAAGCTAGGTTTTTGACAGTTGGCAGCAGCGGCACACATCAATGATTGACGCAAAGTGGACTCGAGACACCGCTAGTATCTGACACGTATGTCGCCTGCTACTACATTGATATTGTCACAGTCGTAGGTTCTAACCAAAAGGGATCCATCGTCCTTTACATCTGCAGCTATGCCTTGAATGGTTCTATTGTTCTGCATCACTGCAACCTTCTGATGTAATATGTCAGAGTTTTTCTTCCACTCCTCTATAATTGTGTGAGGAGCACAGCGCTTCAGCTCCATATAATAATACTCAAGTCTCTCAAGTATCACCTTTGTCAAGCCAAGTATGCTCGTCTTATGGCCGAGTTCATCACTTAATGAAGTGAGCTTGATGTCCTTTTCAAGATGTGAAGAGATCTCCGACGAGTCAACATTTGCATTTATTCCAATCCCAATAACAGCGTAGTTGATCCGCTCCCCCTCCATACTTATGTCAATGAGAATGCCAGCTACTTTTTTGCCAGATATTGTAACGTCATTTGGCCATCTTAATTTGGCATCAAGTTGTGTAGTTTTTTTGATTGCATCACATACTGCGAGCGCGGCAGCAAATGGAAGGAGCATGATCTTGGAAGTGGAAATTCTTGGTCTTAAGACAACTGATAGCCATATGCCTCCCTTGGGCGATAGCCACTTCCGGTTTTGCCTGCCACGTCCGCTCTTTTGCTGCCCTGCAATAATCACTATACCATCGGAACTGGGATTTTTCTCAGCAAGCAAGATTGCAAGGTTCTGAGTTGAATGCGTAGTCAGCCGGTAGATTATTTTATCCTTACCTACAAATAAAGTGTCGAGCACCTTTATAAGCTCCCATGGGAGAGGAAGGTTCGTCTCACCGGCAAGTCTATAACCCATCCTGTGCCTAGACTCAATATTATAACCATATTTGCGTAGGATCTTTATCCGCTTTGAGATTCCGCTTGTTGAAATGCCTGTCTCCTTTGATAGGATTTTCGCTGATATGTATCCTTTTTGTAATCTGAGCAAGGAGAGGAGGTGCTCTTCTGACTGCATTTGACAGTAGTGCGCATAAGCAGGTATAATATAGTAATCAAATTTATTCTATCATCTTGTTTGCTAAGTTGCTTCAATGATAATTTATATCGTCTAGATATCCCTTTATTATGTGAAAAATCGTAGCAGACCTGATATCATGGCCATTATTCTGGAGTCTGCTAACGGTGGGATAACAAAGACAAAGTTACTTACACGCGCTAACCTTACCAGTGGACAGCTTAGACAGTACCTTGATGTTCTTATTACAAAAAAGCTAGTAGTGCAACTGGCTGACGAAGAGAAGAGACATTTGGCTTACCGGACCACAGAAAAAGGCATAAGATACCTATCAATCTATTTTACTCTAAAAAGCATCGCAGTCTTCCCACAGGAAGAAGACTAACTACTTGTTGTGTTATTGTTCCATTTGTAATAGACAGTGCCGCCTCGACATGTTGAGTAGACATCAGATTTGCCTTCTCTAAGTGAACTGGTAACTTCAAGCTCCGCCAGCAATCGTTCAATTTCATAGTCCCGCTTTTTTGGCGCAAGTAAATTCAGGATCTCTTCCCTTGAGTACATCTTTGAAGGCTCCTGACGCAATATATTTTGTATTTCCTGCATCAGCTCTGTTGATGTCAAGTTAATCACTTTTTCTTTGTCCTTGCCGATACTATAGACAATACATCACGGTCCTTTAACTGGTAGTTCACAGGCAATCTGATGCCGTCCCTGCCATCAAGAGCATATATTACGCCCTTTGCCAGCTCGGTATGGATCTCCTTTGCCAGATCCTCAACAGTAGATCCTGACCTCATGAGGTATACATCTGGCAGCACATTCCCATGTTTGTCTGAGAATTTCTGGATGTCAGCAACTGGGTAGACAGCATTCATCTTCAGCAACTTGAATACGGCCACATTTATTGCAAACTGTACGCCGGTGCGCATATATTCGCCTAGGATATCCTTGCGTATGAAGTTAAGTGCCCACTTTTGCTTGTCATTGAGCTTTGTCTGATCGTTTATTTCAAAGCGTTCGTCGCCGGGAATGTATCGAATGATCCCCTTGCTTTCTGCACGCCGGAGTGTAAGTTCAGCATCAGCACTTGCAGGTATTATTATAACGTCACCGTATTCTTCACGCAGACGCTTAAAGTTTTCCGTCGCTGCAGGAAGGTCGACTTTGTTTGCAACTATCAGCGTAGGCTTTGAAATCTCGCGCAGGCTCCAGCAAAAGTCCTTGCTCTCCTGTATCCCAAAGTTGTCAAACATAGTCTCAATCAGATTGTTCTGTGCAAGGGCAAGCTTGACATGATCTTCTTTTACCCCAATGCCCCGGAAAACCTCTGTTATGGCAGCAACAGTGTTCATACCTGAGCCGATGGCGCGTGATATCTTGTCCCTGTTTGCCTCAAGCAGCTTTAGGTACCACATAACAAGCTCCTCCTCAATGTCTGCAACATCTGCAACTGGGTCGCCTGTGCTAGGCTCTGCGATCCTGCCTGATGCGTCAATGCTGCCTGATGCGTCAACGATGTGCAGCAAAGCGTCTGATTGTGCTGCTATTGTGAGGAATTGGTTGCCAAGTCCCTTGCCTTCCCACGCACCCTTGATCAGGCCAGGCAGGTCGACAAGCTCAACTGGAATAAAGCGCCAGCCATCTATACAACCAGAGTTCTTGGGATTATCCCGCAGGTTGAACTCCTTGTGAACACAATGTGTTATTGCATGAGCGTTACCCACTGCAGGTTTCTTTGTGGTGAACGGGTAATTGGATATCTCAGCAGACAGCAGTGTGGCAGAATTGAAGAACGTCGTTTTGCCTGTGTTTGTCTTACCAATCAGCCCTATCTTGATCATGGTTTTTCATTCTATTATTATTTATATATACACTGTGCTCAGTGGACGTGGTGACAGACAATTACAAGGTACCCGACTAAACCTAGAAACCCTCCAAGCAGCGATAGGTGGATAAAGAAATCCTTTTTTTCAGCCGGTGAAAATTTTCTTTGCTTACAGGCTGGAATTGAGACCTGCATATCCCGTATTACTATAGTATTGCTAACGGATAAGACTTGCTGCTCGCTTATTATTTAGCAAGCAAAATTTTCTGCTCATTGATCTTAATTTTTTTGGTTGCTTGGAATCTAATTTTGTGCGTCGTCAGTCTGTTGAACTCTATATTCGCATAGAGTGCGTACTTCCTTGTGATTTTTATCGGATATAGAGTGATTCTTTATAGTGATCGTTGAATCTCTTTTTAGATATTTCATGCCTGAAACTAGAAAAGAAAAGATACATTTTCTAGGGATTTTTAAGTGCCTGCCTACTATCAGTTAGATGAAAAGGCTTGTTATTGCTTCTCAGCCATCACTTATTTATGTCCATATAACTACTCCCTGCCAAACGTGCATAGAAAATCGGCAAGATAACAATTATTATTATTATTATTATGGCATTATGATTTTTCGTTGTTTCTCCCTTTTTTGAAAAATTGTATTACCGATATCCATCTTACTCTTTTTGAAAGGTTCTTGCTATTATTAACCTCTACTTCTCCAGCCTTCCAAGAGCCATCTTGATCTCATCACAGCGCCAAGACATCTCACTTATCTGGTCTGCAGTAAAGTCAAACTCCCATCTGTCCAAGACAGTCTTGCAGATTTCCGCAGCGTTATATAATACCGCCCAGTATGGGTGATGCTCTGCAGTTGTGTATGCCAGTTCCATTACCTCTCCTAAACCGGAAGATGCCCGATTAATATAGTGAGAACCTTCCCCATAGATTCTGATAACGCTGCCGTCTCTATCGACACTTACTTTGAAAAAGATATTTTGCTTCTGAAGTTCTTCGAGAACACCTTTGAGCCCGTCTAAAACCTTGTCTATACTTGACATCAGATAATAATAGTATCATCAAGCGTATAATTTAACTCAGTCATCGAACAGCCTCCTGTGCTCTGCCATCATGCACCTGTTGTAGACTGCGGAAATATCCTTTTCTTTGGCCATTTTCTCTGCTTCCTTGCTGTAGATACCCTCCTGCATCCAGATCACCTTGATGCCCTCCTTCTTTATAGTATCTTCAACCACGGAGGGAACATCTTCTGAACGTCTGAAAATATCGACGATGTCTATTTTGTCTGGTATACTACTGACAGTAGGATATGACTTGCGCCCCAAGATTTCTGTCGCAGTAGGGTTAACGGGGATAACATTGTATCCGTGATCGATGAGGTACTTTGGCACATAATGGGCTGCCTTGTCCTCATTTTTTGACATTCCTACCACCGCGATGTTTTTCAACGTATAGAATTTCTTTATTTCATCATCCGAGTGAGAGTCTTTTTCCATATGGTAAATTTCATTTGCACATTATTTAAACAGACTAGGAGCCGATCATGCCAGGTAACTTCCATGGAGTTCGATATGGCTGTACTATCTGAATGCTTGGCTCGGCAGTGACTGTCACCTGATCGAGCTGTACACCTTCAGAAGGCGAAAGCGTTAGCGTCTCGCCTGGCTGCAGAACGTCTATTGGAGGCTCTCTATTGCTCCCATAATCGACAAGCACGTTTGTAAGAGGCAGCCTGCCAGTATTCTTTATGACTACCCGCGCATTTGTAAAGAGTGACTGCTCGTCCTTGAGCGCATCTACGCTCAGATCGTAATCTTTTGTTGGGAGGGCAGAAGCAAACATTGCGACTAGGGCAATTGCAATTATACCAGCCGCTATTATCACAATAAGTGCTGTGCGCATTATAAAAGATTGAGTCTGAAAATATTTAAGCTATTATTCACCTTTCATCTGTATCCTTGACTTAAACACTGGACGTATTCCAAGCGACGCATAATTACCTGTAGAGCAGGTAAAGCAGAGCTCTTCCTCCGGCATCCCTATTGCCTTTGCGAGATTGGTGGTGTCATTATATCCGACATAGTCTGCCCCTATTACCTTTGCAACATGTGACTCTATCTTCTTGCTTGAATCTTCGGTATTGCCATGCTGGTACGCTATTAATTCATCCTGCGATGGAAAGTCGATGCCGGCATAGCATGGGTAACGTATAGGAGGATATGTAACTACAAGGCTCACCCTTTTTGCCCCTGCCATCCTAAGCGTTCTGATTATCTCAGCAGAGCTTGTGCCTCTTACTATGCTGTCGTCTACGATAACAACGTGCTTGTATTCAACCACTTCCGGGATCGGGATTATACCCTTGTTTATCTCGAGTCTGTTGTCTTGATATGGCTCGATAAAGCTGCGCATAGAGCCTTTCTTGCTGTACCTGTCCTTTAGCAATCCTTCTTCAAATGGAAGACCAAGCTCCTGTGCATACCCCAGAGCCGCTGGTCGTGCCGAGTCAGGTACTGGGACTACAACGTCTGCATTTGCTAAAGGAAATTTCTTTGCAAGGAACTGCCCTATCCTCTTCCGTGCGGCATAAATGTTGATTCCTTCCATTATGCTGGACGGATGCGCAAAATATGTATATTCAAATGCACAGTGAGCATGCGGCCGTTCGTTGGCAAAATGCTGCGAAGTCAAACCGCCCTTACTTATCTTCAACAGCTCGCCCGGCTCTACATCCCGTGTTAGCTGCGCTCCGACTGCTGCAAGTGCACATGACTCTGAAGCAACAATGTAGGTATTGGTTTCTCTATGATATCCAAGGACTAGCGGACGGAAACCACGTGTATCTCGGGCTGCATACACAGAACCCTCATCTGTCAAAAATGTAAAGCAGAAGGAGCCGACCATTTCTCCTTTCAAAATGTGCATAGCCTCTACCATGTCCTCTTTGTCAGCTAAGTGCATGACAAGGCGCTGAGCTGCCACAAGAGTGTCGCTCATTGTTTGTGGGGTAAAGGTGCAACCGCCAACCATCCCTGACAGCTCTTCGACATTGGCAATTGTGCCATTATGTGCAACACAGAGATCTTTTACTCTGAGAGGCTGGGCATTTTCAATTGTGCTCTTGCCAAGGGTGGAATAGCGGACGTGTCCGATGGCCGTGTGGGACTTGTACTTTTTGATCACCATTGGGAACTCTGAGGCTGCGGAAGAGACAAGCCCAAGCCTTCTGAATGGCGGCTTGCCGGGAACTGCAATGCCCCATGCTTCCTGTCCGCGGTGCTGTAGAGCTCGTAGCGAGTCTATGACAAAAGGTATGACATTATGCCCATCAACAGAAAAGATCCCAATTACGCCACAGTTTTCATGAACCAACGCCTCCACCCCAAGATATAGTAGATTGAGCATTAACCTATTAAAAATATATATATATCTTCTTCATGACTGCAATGCCTTTTCAAGAAAGTAAAAATTTGACTGCAACTGCTCCAAAGACAGTCTGATCATGTCCCGCTTGCCCTTGATAAACTCAATGTTAGTAGGTATAGTCTTGCCGATCTCTGCAAACCTCACGCCTTTGGCTGACAGTACTTTGTAGACAGTCTCGGGATCCTCTGTGGCAATGATATAGCGGGACTGTGTCTCCGAGAATAGCAGCTCATCTATCTGTTTGCAAGAGTTTGGAAGAGAGTCAAGCTGAACTTTGAACCCGATCGAGCCAGCTATCGCCATTTCAGCAAGTGCAACTGCAATGCCACCCTTTGAGCAATCATGGGCGCACCTTGCAAGGCCAGTTTTTATGAGGTTCAGCACGGCAGTCCTATTCTGCTTATCCACTTTCAAATCAACCTGTGGAACCGTCCCGCCTGTTATCTTATGAAAATGTTCATAGTATTCGGAACCGCCCATTTCTGGCTGGGTATGTCCAACGATAAAGATTGACTCATCAGCTGAGAGTGCCATTTGCGTGAGAAACGATTCACTTTCGACTAGCCCAAACGTACCTATGACAGGCGACGGCTTGATTGGACCTTTTGCAGTTTCGTTGTAAAAGCTTACCTTGCCCCCGACTACGGGAATCTCCATGAACATGCAATAATGTACTATTGCATTTACCGTCTGAACAAACGTCCAGTAAATCTCTGGGTCTTCTGGACTTGCGAACTGCAGGTGGTCTACTACTCCAATGGGTTCAGCGCCTGTACAGACAATATTTCTAAATCCTTCTGAAAGACACCCAAGCGTTCCTTGGTAGGGGTCAAGGTAACAGTGCTTTGAGTTACCGTCAAGCTTAACTGCAACAAACTTGCCATTGTCAAGCCTCATTACTGCTGCGTCACCTGCCCCCGGCTTGATCACTGTTCTTATTCCTACTTCGTGGTCATATTGTTGGTAGACCCATCGCTTACTTGCTATCGTAGGGTTTGCCAAGAGCGAGAGCAAGACCTTCGCAAGGTTTGAGGGCTGGACCGGTCGCTTAACTCTTTTCAGCTTGTCTATGTAAGTAGGCCGCTTCGCCGCCCTATCTGCAAACGGTGCGTGGGCAACCAAACGCGAAGGCATCTGCATAACGACCTTGCCTGAATGCCTGACTACTAGGTCTTGATGTTCTTGGACTGTGCCAATGATAGAATATTTGATTCCGTACTTACTAAGAATCAACTGCAGCATTGACAGTCTTGGTTTGTCAGTAATGTAGAGCATGCGCTCCTGTGACTCAGATATCATGAGCTCATTTGGCATCATATGACTTTCTCTTGTATGGATCTTTGTCAGCTCGATGTCAAAGCCCTTGCCAAGATTGTCTGATGTCTCCGACAGACAGCAGGAGAGTCCGCCGCCTCCCAAGTCTTTGATGCACTTGAGACACCCATGTTTGACTGCTTCCATAGTTGCCTCCAACAACAATTTTTCGAGGAACGGATCTGGAATCTGTACAGCTGACCTGTTCTCCTCTTCAAGTGTCTTTGAGGCAAAGGAGGCGCCCCGTATGCCATCCCGACCCGTCGGGCCGCCAGCAAGTATTATTATGTCATCTGCTTGGGCCTCATTGGTGATAATGTCGTCTTTTCTACCAAAGCCTATCGCTGCGACGTCGACCAAACAATAATCCCGGAATGAGGGGTCAAACTCAATTTCACCCCCGACTGTTGGAATTCCTATGCAGTTACCATAATCTGCAATGCCCTTTACTACATTTTTAAAGAGCCACTTTGATTTCGCTACAGAATGGTTATTATCGTCTATTATTGGTGCAAACCTCAAGGCATCAAGAACAGCAATTGGGCGAGTTCCCATCGACATGATGTCACGTATTACCCCTCCGACGCCTGTTGCAGCTCCACCAAATGGCTCTATGGCTGAAGGATGATTGTGGCTCTCAATATGGACTGTCAAGACGTAGCCATCCCCAACATCAAGCACGCCGGCATCATAGCCGGGGCCAACTACTACATGCTTGCCCTTTGTGGGCAGCAACTGCAAATATTTTTTGGATGACTTGTACGAACAATGCTCTGACCATTGAGCGCCCACCGCGTCCTGTTCGATCTCGTTTGCCTTTCGCTTTAGTTCTCGTTCAAGGTAATTAAGCTCCTTCTTTGTGAGGGCATCCATCTCTATGCTATCGCCTTTTGCTTCAGGTTTGAGACAAGCGACCAGAAAATTGTAATGGCCTCACTACTGCTGTTTCTGCTGCGGTCGAGATTGAGGATTCTTTCGCTCGCCCTCTCCGGGTGGGGCATCATGCCCATCACGTTGCCCTCTTCATTGCATATTGCTGCAATGAGGTCAGTCGACCCGTTAGGGTTGTCACTCTCGTATCGCAGAACGATCTGATTCTTTCTTTTCAGCTCCTTCAATATCTTGCTGTCAGCGACATAGCGGCCATCGCCGTGGGCAATAGGGATACCAAATGTCTGCTTGAGTGCAAACTGGCTTGTAAAGGGTGTCTTGTTGTTTGTAACTTGCACGCTTGTCCATCTGCAGACAAAGCGGAGGGAATCGTTCATCATGAGGGCACCTGGCAATAGTCCAGACTCAACAAGGATTTGAAAGCCGTTACATATGCCGAGCACCGGCAGGCCATCCTTTGCCATCCTTTTTACCTCCTGCATTATGGGGCTATGAGCAGCAATTATTCCGGGGCGAAGTCTGTCGCCAAAGGCAAAACCTCCAGGGATTATCATCGCATCATAACCGCTGATGCGATCCTGGGTGTGCCAAATAAAGTCCGCCTCGACGCCTATTATATTGTTAAGAATATAGTGAACGTCGCGGTCGCAGTTGCTGCCAGGGAAAACAGCTATCCCAATTCTTGCTGCCATTACTTTGCAATAAAAGCTTGCAGACGCTCGTATTAATATCTTCAGACTTTCCAGTTTTACCTATATAACTACACAGACCGCTAGCGTATTGTTTTTATCATCGGTTGATTCTGAAAAAACTGTTCATGGCAGCTACTGTAGTTCGCGACATCATGACAAAGAAGATGGTTATGATAGACCATGACAAGGCCGCCTTGGAGGCTGCCAAGATTATGACGGAGAAAGGCATAAGCTCGCTGTTTGTTGTCAAAGACAATCATCCAATTGGCATCGTGACAGAGCGAGACTTCATCAAAAAAATATGTGCTAAGGAACTACCAATAGCTGGGGTAAAAATGAGCGATATCATGTCAAAGATACTTACAACGGCTGATCCAGATACACCAGTTGAAGTTGCAATTCAGAGGATGGTAAACCACAAGATACGCAGGCTTCCCATAATGGAGAATGGCAAGTTAGTAGGCATCATAACAGTGACTGACTTGGCAAAGCATTTGAGGACTACATTGCTGCTTGAAGGTGCACTCAGTGATTCCAACAGCTTTGACAGCATGATTGCGACGATGGATCGCGACAAGTATTAATTCTTACAACTTTTTGAGAAATGGGATATACAGAACGAGTTATCTAAAAATAAGCGAGAGAACTATATGGGCTATACCATCATCGCAGGCGAAAATGCCATTTTTTTGGAGCTTGATTATTATTCAACTACCTACAGGACAATTACAACCCATCTACCATAAAGAAGATTCCTAGAATTATGTAGAATACTCTAGCTCTTGCCTATTGCCTTGACAGTACAGTTGCTGACAACTGGGTTGAAGATACGTAATTCTTGGCACAGCTTTTTTACAGTCACTTCAGCATCATTTTCCGTTCTTGAATTGACGACCATTTTTAACATCTTTGCAGACCTCACTGATTGTATGTTGGAATATCCGCCCTTGACAACTAGATCCCTGTGGATCGTCTCACCCTCCGGGTCATTGATGTAGGGTTTGTTTTCAATTATTACCTGGACAATAAACTTTGGCACAAGTTTCTCCCATCCACGCTTTTTAAATATTTTATTTAAAGAAACCGGCCAAATACCTTTGTAAAGAGCAAGAATGTTGCCACTGAAGGAGGTACTAGACCTAACATCAGTATGCTTGATGCCACATCAGCCGGAATCTTGATCGCATTGATAGTCACTATCACCACGAAAAATGAGATGAGCAAGGTAACACCAAAAAACACTGCAGTCCCTATCATATAGCCCAACAGTTTGACTTTTTCCCGCCTGCTAGGTTCAGCTGCAGCATCATTATGTGCCAATGACTTATAGACACTAATTTAGCACTAGATAACCTTTTGCAAATAGCAGGCACGCCGTTTAATTAATAAAACGCAGTATGACTAAAGCGCATGAGGTCATGTAGCTCAGCCTGGTCAGAGCGGCTGACTTGTAAACGTCATCAAGAAATCAGCAGGTCGTGGGTCCGAATCCCACCATGACCTCCTTTTATTCGATCTCTAGAAATTCAACCAATCCAAGAATCATGTAGCAGGCCACCCCCACCACTACTGGCTAATCCAGTTACAAGAGGCGGTTTTATGCAGCTGTATCATAATAGATGTATCTGGTAAATGCGCATTCTTAGCAGGTCGAAAAGTTGCTCCAAGTGTTTCCAGTCCTATTCTCACCATCATTAACCTTTCGCTTCCCATATTGGTTTTCAAAACTCATACTATCAAGTTTATTCAAGATCAGCCTGGTTTTTGTTGTAGAGAACTTGAACTACTCTAATTCTCCCGCCATAACGCCTTTGTCTTCGCCAGCGTGATAAATGCTAAGAGATATGCAATTTGTATCGCAAAGCCAAACTCAAGCGACCAATCGGCCGGTGTGGGGATGCCCATAATGTCTTGTAGCATCAGCGATGCATGTGTAGTCGGTACGGCATAGGCAAGAGGCCGCAGCACGTCCGGCATCACGTCCATAGAGTAGAATACTGGGGGTAGCACTGCCAATATCACATTTACAAAGGATATCACCTGAGTAGCATTTCTCATATGGAGCATATGGGATGAAAGAAAAAACCCCATCGCTGACATGGCTCCCCAGATCAAGAGAATTGTTGCTACAAGCAGAGGTATGCTGAAAACCGATCCAAAATACACAACAAGCGTTGCTAGCACTATAAGTGCTGGAAGGCCGAATAGTAGCTCTGATAGGGCAAGCCCAACCATATAGGTCAATGGTGAAACGGGTGATGCAACAAATACATCCTGCACCTTGTATTCTGTTTTGTAGAATGAGATGTCCTGGCCTAGTGCAAGACCATATCCCACAAGGGCCATCACCAGGCTGCCAGCTACGGCAAAGTGGATGTACTGGCCGCCACTTACCACAAAAAGCACAAACAACAGCGAGAATGGACTTATTGCAGTGAACACTAATGACATAGGATTCCGTCTTAACCAGAGCACACCTGTCATGTAGGCGATAAGCAATACCTGCAGTACAGGCAATATGCTAGTCTTTTGGATGTTGATCATCTATAATACCATTGCCCATAATGTAAACAAAGACATCATCAAGCGTAACAGAAGATACAGTAAAGGACAGGTTATGTCGCAGTGCAAGATCGGATAGTTCACGTACTGCAGATTCGAAAGTAAATATGCGGAGCATCCCTGCACCGGTGTCGACTACCGATCCATAAGATTTCAAAGTGTCAACGTCTAGTGTGTCACGAGCTATGTCTACCCGAATATTCTGTGGGATGACCTTGCGCAGCTCGTGAATGGTACCCTGCGCAACAATCATGCCATTATCAATAATTACAATATAATCAGATAGCATCTCCGCTTCGTCCATGTAGTGCGTTGTCAGCAGAACGGAGCCCCCTTTGCTTTTCCACTCCTTGATAGCCGTCCAGACCTGCCGGCGGGACACCGGGTCAAGGCCGATAGTTGGCTCGTCAAGGAAGAGAAGCTGTGCGTCAGTTGCCATTGCCATTGCGACAAGGATCTTTTGCTTCATGCCACCTGATAGGTTCATTGCAGGAATATCTCGAGCGTCGTAGATGTCTAGCTTGCGCAGCATTGCCTCTGTCTTGTCTCTCGCTGCAGTCTTGCTGTCGCCTCTTATCTGGAGCCAGTTGTAGACGTGGTCCCAAGGGGTGAGCGCTCGGAGCGGCCTGCCCTCCTGTGGCACAATAGATATAAGATCCCGCACATGCTTTGCTTGCCTGACTGCGTCATAACCCAGGACGCTTATTGTACCGGAAGTCGGGAGTAATTGCGTCGCGCACATGCGCACAAAGGTAGTCTTGCCTGCCCCATTTCTGCCCAGCAGCGTAAAGATTTTGCCTGCCTCCACTCTCAAGGAAACGTCTTTGATTGCAGCCTGACTTGCACTCCTATATACCTTGGTGACGTCAACAGCATCAATGGCAAGCATAAGGGTAGTGTGTGCAAACCTCTAATGTAGACTTTCTGCTAGGCAAGCGAGAGCGGCTATACCGCCGTTTCAGATATACAAATAAGTCCCCAATGTGAAACTACATTGTTAATGAGGAGAGAGTTCATAGTTGCCAGAATTGAAGCATCTCAGGACGGCAGTCCATATGTATACGTCACATTCAATGACCCAAAAGAATACAAACCAGACAGGCCGAATATGAATCCATTTGGCCAGAACGTAACATCTATTGAAGACCTCATGAAAAACATGCCCAAGGTGATTACAAATATTGGGTTTATGGGGCCGGGACTAACTGATTCACCGACTATAAAGTTCAGCATGCATGAATATCAGGACATGGGCATCAAGGTCGGAGACAAGGTATACATTGAGATACAAAAGGCAGACAGCAGCGGCGGCGTATAAAACCGTCTAGTAGGAATGTAAGACATAGGAAGCTTGGATTTAAATACAAAGGGAGTTAATACTAGCCAGTTGGAAGAACAGAAGAATAGCAGGATGCGAGTAGAACTAAAGGCATTTGTGCTAATACTTATCCACACACCCTTTGGTCTTGAATTCTTCGATAAGGTGGCCAAATGGCGTATTGCCAGATTTTATGCCAGATTTAACACGTATCTTATGCCTGCAATAACCGCACTTGCAATATTCCTTATTGTAGGTTCCCTTCTGGTCATGTTTGCAAATGCCCAAGCAAGAGAAGGTGTGAGGGGTGTCGGCCCCGCGGCTAATCTGCTTATCCCCGGATTTAATCCGTATTTGCCCATAACTTATGGCTTAGCAGCTCTTGTTATCACCATTATCATTCATGAGGCAGGACATGGTGTTGTGGCCAGAGTGCATAATATTAGAGTTGATTCGACAGGAATTGTGCTATTTCTTGGCATACCAATAGGCGCATTTGTAAATATTGAAAGGGATGAGCTAAACAGAGCAACGCTCAAGCAAAAGAGTGCAGTCCTAACTGCTGGTCCGCTCAACAATATGATATTGGCAGGCGCTTGTCTGTTAGCAATGTACTTTGTAGTGTCTACCCTTACTCCTCTTCCACCTGACCCTAGTGCTCCACAGTTTGGTGTAATGGTAGTCAGCGTAAACGGTGGATCTCTTGCCGAAGCTATCGGGATTGAGGCCGAATCTGTGATCCAGTACGTTGCAGGCCAGCAGATCACGTCTCTTGATGATTTGAGCGAGAGCCTCAGGAGTAACCTTGGCAATACGGTCGAAATAACTTGGCTGAACAAGGCTGGCGACACTATAGTGCGTCAGGTAACACTTCCTCCAGCGGTTGAGCCAGGCAGGGGAACCTTGGGAGTTAGTGTCACCGTTCTATCACGTGACCCGCAAGAGGTCCTTGACACGTACAAGAACCAGTTTAGCCAAAATCCACTAGCTATTCTTCTTCCACCAACATTTCAACAGGGATTTGTCCCCTTCTCTGACCTCCTGGCTCCAAAGTACACTTCAAGCGTCTTTGGAGACAGCTTCGCTCCTGTTGCCAACATGCTGTTCTGGCTATGGTTCATCAACTTTAACGTCGGCATATTCAACGCGCTGCCATTAGGTCCGCTTGACGGTGGTCAACTGTATGGTGCATTAATAGAGAACAAAGCCAAATCCAAAGCGATTGCAAAGAATGCAAATATGCTCTTGACCCTTGTGATGGCCGCTATTGTGTTTGCGGTGCTCGTGCTTCCATACGTAGTATTCTAAAAAAGCACTATGCTTTTATAATGGAGTCACTGATATAGTATCGGCTTATTACCGCTTTATGCCTTACACGATTGATTGTAAGCCGGAGGCATATACAGTTGGAATATAGTCGGATGAGCGATAATGGAAGAATTAGAAAAGAACCAAAAGGTTGGCGAAATAATAACTCAAGCAGGGCAGACAATCTCTACTTCTTCTTCTAGAAGGATTAGATCAGCAGCATCAGCGACAAGAGCAGCAGAAGACGTCGACAACGGGATCACGAAAGTTACCACTCAGTGTGAGGAGGTGGTAAGCAAAATAATACTCAAGTCCATTCCTTCTGATTCTCAGATAACATTTGTGAGGTTTGAAGGTCCTAACATTGCACTTTATACTAAGAACCCAAAGTTTGCACTCACTGAGTTGACTTATTTTTTGTCATCTTTGTCAAAGACTTTGAAAAAGAGGTTCATTATTCGCACTGACCCATCAAGCAGGCTGCCAGAGGACCAGACTAGACAAGCAGTGGTAAAATTGCTTCCAAAAGATGTGCAGGTGTCAGCAATATTTTGCGACGATGCAACAGGCGAGGTAGTTCTTGAAGTAAGCAAACCAGAAGCAATAGATCCTAACATGCTCATTCAAATTGCCCAATCAACAGGCTGGATAGCGCACACTAGACGCTCGCCTCATATTCCCTCATCCACCATCAACACGCTACACTCCACATTAAAAAGCTCTGCAAAAGAAAGGACAGAGTTTCTGCAAAAGCTGGGCAAGCGCGTATTCAGAGAACCCCTTATAGTTAGCAGCGTCAATGGGAACGATACAGTACCTCGTCGACAGCACCAGCAACAGCAACAACAGCAAACTACTACTACTATTACCACGACAACGGCCACGAGCGAGCATCGATCTAATAAGCCCCAACCGTGGTCTACGAGCAGAGAAGAAGTTATGCTATTTTGCCTTGGAGGGGTCAAACAAGTAGGCAGATCCTGTTTTGTTGTTGTCACACCAGAGACCAAGGTGATGCTTGACTGTGGCATAAATCCTGGAGAAATGTCCGGGCTTGACGCTTATCCTAGGCTTGACTGGTTCAACTTTGACCTTGACGATCTGGATGCAGTAGTGATAAGCCATGCACACATTGATCACCAAGGCTTCCTGCCGACACTTTTCAAGTATGGCTACAGGGGACCTGTCTACTGTACTGAGCCTACTTTGCCGCTGATGATCCTGCTTCAGACGGACTCTGTCAAGATTGCAAACAGCAATGGCACATACTTGCCATACTCATCGAGGGATGTAAATGAAGTTATCAAGCACTGTATCACGCTGCCATACGGCAAGCCAACAGACATTTCGCCAGATGTCACGATTACACTCAACAACGCCGGACATATTATGGGCAGCTCCACTGTTCACCTTAATATTTCAGGTGCTCATAACATTTTGTACTCTGGAGATTACAAGTACGCCAAGACACAGCTGCTCGACACCGCAGTATCTATGTACCCAAGGGTAGAAACGCTCATCACTGAAAGCACCTATGGTAATACAACAGATGTCATGCCTGATCAGCAATCGGTATACCGAGGTTTCACTGAGTCTATAAACAAGACTCTGACGGATGGTGGCAAGGTCCTCCTTCCTGTTCCTGCTGTTGGCAGGGCTCAGGAGATAATGCTTGTCATGGCAAAGGAGATGAAGGAAGGCAGACTCATCGAGTCGCCAATATATATCGAGGGAATGATCTCGGAGGCAAGCGCCATACATATGTCTTATGCTCACTACCTTGGCTCCGACGTGCGCAAGTCGGTATCGCAGGGCATAAATCCATTTCAATCAGAATATTTTACAATCATTAGCGGATACGGCAAGCGCGATGATATACTCAATGACGAAAATCCCGCAATAGTGATGGCAACATCTGGCATGCTTGAAGGCGGTCCATCTGTAGAATACTTTAAAGAGCTTGCACCAAACCCGCAAAACAAAATTATGTTTGTCTCCTACCAAATCAATGGCACCCTCGGCAGGCGTGTCCTTGACGGAGCGATGTCTGAAGTTAGCATGATGGACAAGTCAGGCAAGGTTAAAGTAGTTCCTGTCCGCTGCCAAACACAAAAGATAGACGGATTTTCAGGTCACTCTGACTTTAACCAAATACTGAACTTTGTCTCGCGCATCAGGCCAAAGCGTGTGCTGGTCAACCACGGCGAAAAGAGCAAGTCAGAAAATGTGGCAAGTGCTATCTATTCTCGCCTCAAAATCCGGTCAGGTGTTCCAGATAATAGGGAAATTGTACGCTTAAGATAGAGCTTCCATCCGCATTAACTGCTGCATTCTCTCCAAGTTATACCTCGCAATAGAGTTATTTTTGATAAAGTACAGCGGCTGGATCTGGAGCATAAAAAAATATTATTCCATATATTCATAAATCTCTGGTTGATACAGCTCTGCTACTATTGTTGCCGCTCCTCTTCCTCTTTTTCTTCAATCACTACTTTCTAAATCTGCAATGAATCCATTCAGAGCTTGTAAGCCGGCTTCCCGGTCTTGCCTAAGCGTCTCTGCTATCATTGGATTTAATTTTGAGAGCTCGTCTATTATCTTCTCATCTTGTTCTTTCAGGAAAAGCTCTTTTAGTGCCTTTTCTCCACCCGCATCTCTCATGACAAGCTCGATTGCACGCCGAGTGTCAAG